>JBMZVD010000143.1:0-2771 GCA_049625305.1 Flavicella sp. | reverse complement strand
CGACAGGCAGGGAGATATCTTCCTGAATTTCAAGAAATAAAAGCGAAGTACGATTTTTTCACAAGATGTCAAACACCCGAATTGGCTGCAGAAATCACTGTGCAGCCTATTCGAAGGTATGGTATGGATGCGGCGATTTTATTCTCTGATATCTTGGTAATTCCCCAAGCGATGAACATTGAAGTAGAAATGAAAAATGGTATCGGTCCGTGGTTGCCAAATCCTATTCGAACAATGGAAGGAGTTGAAAAAGCTATTGTACCAGACATTGACGAAACATTAGGGTATGTCATGGATGCTATCAAGTTAACAAAACAAATGTTGGACGATGAAATACCATTGATTGGTTTTGCAGGTTCGCCTTGGACAATTTTGTGTTACTGTATTCAAGGTCAAGGTTCTAAGAATTTTGACAAAGCAAAAGAATTTTGTTTTACGCAACCTTTAGCAGCTCATGCCTTATTGCAAAAAATTACGGATACTACTATTGCTTATTTAAAAAAGAAAGTCGAAGCTGGAGTCAATGCGGTCCAAGTTTTTGATTCTTGGGGTGGTATGTTGTCTCCAGTAGATTACCAAGAGTTTTCTTGGCAGTACATCAATCAAATAATTGAAGCATTGAAAGATGATGCACCTGTAATTGCCTTCGGTAAAGGATGTTGGTTTGCTTTGGAAGAAATGGCTAGATCGAATGCTTCTGCTTTGGGGGTAGATTGGACGATCAGTCCTGAAATGGCAAGAAAGTTCACTGGTAATAAAGTTACTTTACAAGGTAATTTTGATCCAACACGCCTATTTTCTCCACCAGCCACTATCAAAAAGATGGTTACTGACATGATTGATGCTTTCGGAAAAGACAAATATATTGTAAATCTAGGTCACGGAATCCTTCCTAATATTGGATTGGACAATGCCAAAGCCTTTATAGATGCAGTAAAAGAATACAACCAGTAATTCACAAATATTTTGGCTAATTTCAAGCAAATGAAAGACGCGTTTTACAAGTATATAGAAAATTTACAAAATACCATTACAGATGCTTTAGAGACTGTTGACGGTACTGCAAAATTCGTAGAAGACATATGGAAACGTCCTGAAGGAGGTGGTGGCCGCACAAGAGTGATTAGTAATGGTGCTGTTTTTGAAAAAGGTGGTGTCAATATATCTGCTGTAGAAGGTGAACTACCTCAAGCTTTAAGAGATAATTTTGGTGTTAAAGAAGGGCAGTTTTTTGCTTGCGGTTTGTCACTGGTCTTACATCCTAAAAATCCTATGGTTCCAACAGTTCATGCCAATTGGAGGTATTTTGAAATGTATGATGATGCCGGAAATATTGTAACACAATGGTTTGGTGGTGGCCAAGATTTAACTCCTTATTACCTCTTTGATGAAGATGCTGTGCATTTTCATAGCGTTTGTAAGGAGGCATGTGACAAACACCATCCTGAGTTTTACCCTCGTTATAAAGAGCGTTGTGATAATTATTTTTGGAATGCACACAGAAATGAAGCAAGAGGAGTAGGGGGGCTGTTCTTTGATTATTTAAAAGAAGACAATGAGTTTACACTTCAAGATCGTTATGATTTTGTGACAGAAATCGGAAATTCATTCTTGAACAGTTACTTACCCATAGTGCAAAAAAGAAAGGATTCGACTTTTTCAGCTCAACAAAGAGATTGGCAAGAGGTAAGAAGAGGACGTTATGTCGAATTTAATTTGGTTCATGACAAAGGAACCTTGTTCGGTCTGAAAACCAATGGACGCATAGAAAGTATATTGATGAGTCTCCCACCTGTAGTGCAATGGCATTACAACCATCAGCCAAAAGAGGGGAGTCAAGAAGCTTATCTTGTGTCTATATTACAAAGCCCTAAAGAGTGGTTGTGAAAAAAGGATGTCTATGACATCCTTTTTTTATTTTTTAGGTCTTTGGTAAGTCAAACGCTTGTTTGATTTTGCTACGGCATATGCATCTAAACCGTTGATAGCAGCTATTTTTCCTTTACTCAAATTGATAAAAAGGTCGTCTTCCAATAAATCTTCACGCACGTAAAGTTTTTGAATTTCTGCCAATACCAAGATAGTTCCATTGCATTTAATTTCATACTCTTCAAGATATTTCATAGCAATATGTAATGGAGCGTTTGCTACAAAGGGAGCGTGAAAATTATCTTTATAGAGTTCAGTAAACGAAGTCTGATCAAACTCAGATACTTCTTTTGGGTATTTAGCTGAAGTGTGATGCGCATCTTCAATCCCATCCTCAAAAACAGGATTTAGTGAAAACACTCCCGTTTCTTTAATATTATCATAGGTATTTCTCGTTACCGTAGTAGGTCTCAGAACAAATCCAAAAACAGCAGGGCTTGATCCAAAATGAGTGACAGAACTAAAAATAGCAAGATTTGTTGTCCCGTCTTTGGATTTGGTACCGATAAGATTTGCAGACTTATATCCTGTAGCCGAATTGATAAGGTTTATTTTCTGAATGTGATGTAAGTTTTCAATAGTTTTCTTGTCAAATACTTTCATTTTTATGCAATCGTATTTATTCTTACATCCTTTGCTCTCAAATCGTGCATCAAGTTGTAGAGTCCAAAAAAGGTTCGGTTGATATATATGAAATGTTTGGAGCCTCTGTTTCCATTCATTTCTTTCAACTCAGTACTTTTTGCGTATTTGGCACCTAAATCAGCAATTTTTTCAAAAAACACATCGTCGGAAAAATCAAAAATCTCGGATTGAAATGGTTGGGTGAACAAACTTAGCAT
>JBMZVD010000142.1:0-3166 GCA_049625305.1 Flavicella sp. | reverse complement strand
ACTATCTATGGAGTATCTATGGAGTGTCCTAGTCTTTTCCCAACTGCGACTAAACAATAAAACTTGCAGAGACAATAGTTGATTTTTAAAGAGGATTATCAGTAGTGGAGACAAGATTGAAGTGATTGCATATTTAATGAAAAAATGCGTTGTCTTGAAAACTTTGCTTAGTGATGTATTTACATACTGTATTCGTTTCTTTACGAACAAGAAACACCTAATTTTGATATCATCAAAATAAATAAAGGTAACAAAGATGTGTTTATCCCTCCATATGGGATGGATAAAGTAAATAGAGTGCACTTTATACAGACGTTACCATCAAATTAGAAACGAATGAACGAAATTGAAATCTATCAAAAGAAGATAAAAAAATTGAGATTAAAGATAATTCCAAAAGAGCAAGAACATTATTAACTATATTTTGGGTTCTGACTGGATTAACATTAGTTGGTCTATTGACAGGTTATAATGAATTACAAATACTAAAAAATGCTCAAATTGGAGAATATGTTTCAGAAGAAGAAGCAACTCTAAATGTTTTCCTGCAAGGTATAATCGGACTTATCCAATTGGGACTTTTCATAGCTTCGGTTATTGTGTTTTAAAAAAAGAATATTAGATTTAAATTTCGTAAACAAATGGGATGGATCGAGTATACTATTTGATAAACTTTTTTTTTTGAGATTCAAAATAGTGTAGCTTTGAGTTTAAAAAAACAAATAAACGAGATAGAGGTGAGTTTGTGCCTCCATATGTTGTAGATAAAGGGTATAACTAGCACCAAACAAATGACATTGTTCGTGATTGACATTTTAAAAACTAAAACTTGAAAATGACTCCAAGAATTGCTATTAAAATGATGCTATGGCTATTAGGAACTGTAATCATTTTCCACTCATGCATTTTGCTTAAAATAATTCCTTATGAAATTACTTGGGGAGGAAGATTACAGAATGACACTGAAATGTATGTATTTGAAAGCATCTCGATTCTTATCAACCTCTTTTTGGCCTTTGTTTTATCTATAAAGGGAAATTACTTGACTGAAATTATACCAATGAAAATTGTCAATGTTACTTTATGGATTTTTTTGGTTTTGTTCGGATTGAACACTATTGGTAATGTTTTAGCAAAAACCTACTTTGAAAAATTTTTCTCCCTATTAACTTTAACCTCTGCTATTTTAATTTGGATAGCTCTGAAGAAAGATAAAAAACAAAAACACTATGAAACTTAAAAAGAATCTTACACAAATCATTTCAGCTAATTCAACTAAAAATCTTTGATATAAATAAATTATGCAAAATAATATCAATATTAGAGAAACAAATGAAAGAGACCATTCTTTTATTTTTGGACTCTCATCAACCTTGGCAGAAGTTGCGCAATTAGAATGGCATGATGATGCGGTTGTGCAAAAAATGCAAGACAATTACATCAGTAAAATGCTTGCTAAGGCATCAGAACCTAACATCACTTTTATTGCCGAAATAGATCAAAAGCCTATGGGGTTTATCCATGTTCGTACTCACAAAGACAGTATTTCAGATGAAACTTGTGGAACCATACCGCTTCTTGCAGTATGTCCAGAATCACAAGGTTTGGGTATTGGAAAAGCACTGCTACAAATCGCTGAAAATTGGGCAAAAGACTTAGGGTGTAGGTTATTGCATTTGGAGGTTTTTGCAAACAATACCAATGCCAAAGGCTTTTATAAAAATGTAGGGTTTCTTCCTGAAACACTTCACATGGTCAAACCAATAAAGTAAAACCAGGCTTCTAAAAGTGAAGCTTGAACAGAAAACACAAAGTGAAATAAGCCATAAAAAACAGTTACCTTAAAAAAAACCAATGCATAAAACGCTAGTTCTACTCTCTTTTGTTACACTACTTTTCTCCTGTCATACAAAGCAGGTTGAAAATAAAGACTCTAATCCTACTGAAGTCTTTCAAGATACAGTGACTGTTACAACAACGGCATCCAAACCATTTGTTTTAAAAGGAACTGAAGTCCGACAACTTAGCTCTAGTATCAATCAAAAATCATACGAACTTTACGTTAAGTTACCCTCCTCTTATGGGAAATCTAAAAAATCGTATCCTGTTTTGATATTAACAGATTCAGACTACGCTTTTCCACTGGTAACCAGTATCACGAGACGTTTGAAATTGGAAGAATTTATCACCGTGGGTATTTCTTACTCCAAAGGAGACTGGGGAACGGTTAGTAGAACGAGAGATTTTACTCCTACCTATTCGCCCAATGAAAGAAGAGGTCATAATAAACAAGCTAAATTAGCTTCAGGAAAAGCAGATGATTTTGTCGCATTTATAAAAAATGATGTATTTCCATTTTTAGAAAAGAACTACCGCATTGATGCTAGCAAAAAAGTATTTGCAGGGCATTCCTTTGGTGGTCTGTTTGCAGGGTATGTTTTGGTAACACAGCCCGAATTGTTTGATTATTACTTGCTAGGAAGTCCTTCCTTTTGGTATGACAAGCATTGCATTCATCGATTTGAAGCAGCCTATCACAATACCCACGAGGAATTGAATGCCAAAGTCTTCTTTTGTATTGGTGAAGAAGAAGCGCTTTTGAGAACTGACATGGTGACTGAAATGCTAGATTTTGAAAAAATCTTAAACTCTCGAAATTACAAAGGACTGGAGCTACGCTCTGAGGTCATAGCTGACGAAGACCATCAGACCGTCTACCCTACTTTTATCACTAGGGGACTTCAATATGCTTTTGGTAAAGAACATCAATAAGTTACAGTCTAATATGAGTACTCCAAACAAGATACTTCTCAGCAACACTTTTACGTTTATTCAAAAAGTGATGCTCTTGTGCACTTCCAGCCTTATCGTTTTCAGTTTTTTGGAAAATAGAAACTTCGAAGTAGTTATGGCATTGGATGTTCTCAACGCTCTTGCATTGCTCTGTATAATTAGTATCAGTAGTGTTAAAACGGGGTTCTTATTTGAAAACAAATCGATAAGAAAAGGGTATTGGATTTTGGGAAAATTGCTGTATGCAAGTACAACCTTTCCGAGTGGTTCCTTACACGTTGCGATAGAAAAACAAAAAACTTTACAAAGATTTTCATACTTTATGTTTGACGATACAAAAACAAGGGTTAAGTCCGAGGGCTATACCGTTAAA
>JBMZVD010000141.1:0-3560 GCA_049625305.1 Flavicella sp. | reverse complement strand
CAAAATACGACTGGCCACTCAAAGTGGGTAAAAGGTGGAAATACGAAAACAGCTGGACAAGTCAGGATGGCACTACAGGAAAACAAAGTCAAGATGCCGAAGTACTTGCATACAAAGAAGAAACCGTAAAAGCTGGAACATTTATGGCTTATACTATCAAATACACCGAAAAAACAACCAATTCAAGAGGGTATAGTGCAGAGGAGACAGAAATTTATATTTAACTAAGTTTTTGATTCTTATTGCCATTCTTTAACATGGGTAATAATTGTTATTTTTTTGACTACCACTCCATCCAAGGTGGTAGTTTTTTATTTAGAAAACTTCTAATCGCAACTTAAACAATATTTTTACCAAAAATCCATATAAAAAAAACCTCAAAAAAGGAATATTGCTTTGGACATTATAACTACTTTCTAATGATTTTTAGACTATTATTACAGGAAGTTTATAGATTGTCTAAAAACAACTATTTTTGAAAAATAAACAGACGATTATTTGAGTTAAGGTTGCAGGAACATATACCTAAAAACCAACTATCATCTCTTTTCAAATCAATGTTTTTAATTTAAAAAATGAAACAAAAATTACTAGACTATTTTTCCAAATTTCGTCCTCTTGACACAAATGAAATAGAAATTATCACAAAGGATTTGAACATAGTTTCTTTCGAAAAGGGATCTGTATTATTAAGAGCTGGTCAAAAAGCTTTTGACAATTATTTTGTGCTACAGGGATGCGTTAGACAATATACTCTGAAAGCAGGAAAAGAATATATCAGTAATTTTTATGCGGAAGAAGATTGGATACTACCTGCCATCGGTTCCGAAAATCAAGTGACAGCCAGCTATTTTTTAGACTGTGTTGAGAACTGTATTATGGTTGTAGCCAACGACAATGCTGGAAATGAGATGCTAAGAAACAACGCTACATTCCAAGAACTCGCACAACTAATTTTACAAGGAGAAATTCTAAAACAGCAACAACACTTTATAGCGTATCAGTCAAGCACTCCTGAAGAACGTTACCTTAATTTACAAAAAACAAGACCTGATTTGATTGAGAGAGTGCCACAATTTCAACTTTCTAGCTATCTAGGAGTAAAACCCGAATCTTTGAGTCGCATTCGAAAACGCATCATTGACAAGCAACGCAAAGGCTGATGCCATAGCCTGACCTTAGTATATGACTCAAAATCGAAAGATAATTTTGTACATTCAAAACAGCACAAAAAAACAGTTTGTACTGGCACAAACTGTTTTTTAGGACATTACATTCAAGTAGCTTTGTTTATTTTTTTCCCAATAAGGATAACAATCCATCAGAAAGTGTTCCACGCCAATTTACATAACTGTGCCCTCCATTGAACTCGCGGTAATCTAGTTGATACCCCTTCAACTCAAGGATGGAATGAAACTCTCTGTTCATACCAAGCATACTCGCTCCTGCGTCGTAGCGACCGATATCCATATAGAATTTAATAGGAAGCAGTGGACTTTGCTTGTATTTTTCAATCAATTTTCCAGGACCTGTAGGATACATCCAATGGTTTTCATCGGCTGATCCTTTGATCCAATAAGAGCCCGATTGCGAAAGCACATTTCCAATCACATTGGAATGGTTCAAAGCGATATAGCTTGCTGCAAAGCCCCCTCTACTCGAACCAGCGAGTACCACGTCTTCTGAAGCTTCAGAAATACTGTAATTTTTACGAGCCCAAGGCAGTAATTCTTTTGCTATAAAATTAGAAAAAGTAGCACTGATCAAATCTTTGTCTCTCTTTCCCATCTGCCAAACCAAGATAGCAACCGTGGGCTTTAATTTATTTTCAGCATTTAAATTATCCAATATCGTCGGTGTTGGCACTGGAGCTTCTCGATTTGGTCTAGCACCGTATGCTTCACCGTCAAAAACCACTAATAAATTGTGCTTTTGATTTGTATCATAGCCCGCTGGAGTATACACTGTAATTTTTCGCTCTTCATCTAAATAAGTACTTTGAAGAGAAGTCACCTTGAGTTCCCCTTTTGCAACAGCAGCTCTTTTTGTGATGTAAGACTGCTTAGGTGCCAAAGGCATAACAACGGTTCCATCGTACACATGATCAATTTGTCTGTATTGAACCTCAGCATTGGCTCCTGCCTTATGAAATTTAAAATGGTTGAAACCATAATTGAAACGTGCATCTTTGGCTACTCTGTGCGAAGCAAAATGAAGTTTGGTAGCCCCCAATTGGTGGAATCGTAAGCCTAAAAAATCAGGTCCTCCACTTTGCATGACATAATCAGTGTCCGTTTCTAGCGTGTAGAAATAAGTCACCAGCATTTCATTTTTTGCTCCCTCGATCTCTTCTATAAGATGTCTTTCTGTATTTTTTGAAAGAAAGGTATCAACAGCGTTTTTATCCTGTAAAGAAGCTTCCCACAAAGCATACAATTGTTTGGATTGAATTTCACGCTTTGCAATTCGCTTCGCATTTTCAGACAAACTCAATATATTTTTAACTTGCAATTTGTAATCACCCGAATTTGTCTCTTCCTCAAAAAGAGTGACCAATAGTTTGAAATTCCCATTGTGCTCTGCAATAAGGTCAATGTTTTCAATTTTACCCCAACCGTCAATCTTTGACAATTGTACACCATTATCATCTTGAATTTCAATCACTACATCAGCACTTTCTTGAACCACCTCGGCAATCAACGCCTCACCGTTTTGCAAATGTATGTTGTAGCTATGTGTTTCTCCAGGCGCAATGGATTGCGCTATAATGGATCCATTTTTTAATGTGATTTCTTTGTCTTTTTTAGTATGAGCACTTGAAAAACTGACCTTTAAAGTCAATAATACAAATAATAATGATTTTAAAAATAAAGCTTTAGACATATAGTGATTTTGGTATTAGAGAATGAAATTCATCTTTTAATGCGTTTTTATAACGGATCAAACGATGCTATTATTTTTATTGATTTTCCATTTCAAAGCATCGATCACAATATAGGCTGTCACTCCTATTTCTATGACAGAAAATAATAGATAATACATGCTTGGTTTGCCAACAAATAAAGTTGCTCCTTGTGCAAATGTAGCAATCGTTCCACAAATAATTTGAATCCAACGCAAGGACTTTTCACTTTTGATTACAAAAGGAATACATACATTGATCAAAGGTATTTGCATGTATGCACCCGCAATCGCCAAGAAAGTGGGTGTTATGGCCATACCATTTACGATTCCAGTTTGGTATTGCGACAAAAGATTTACATCCATCAAGCTCACAACATCAGCGTAGAGGTAATTGAGTGAAGTGAACACCCATAAACTCGCGTATTTTAAACGTCTGTTTGACAACATAGTGTTAGTTTTTTAATTGTTAAAGATTTGTGTTTTGTTTACCTTGGCAAATTTGCGACTGAAATTGTTTACCTGCATTGACTATGGTTAAGAAAGTATCATTTTATATAGTTTAGATGTTTGATGTAAACAGTTGTCATCAAAAACTTGAATCTATTCGTATTAACAAATACCAAACAACTTCGTTTAATTTATATAAATTTGCAAAC
>JBMZVD010000140.1:0-3639 GCA_049625305.1 Flavicella sp. | reverse complement strand
GGAGAAGCTCCTGCCTTTAGAATGCGTGTCAAAGGAAATCCAAACTTGGCGAATATCAAGACCATGCTTTTGGGAGTTCAGAATACTTCAGATCTTCCTCAAAGTGCTGAAATTTGGTTTAACGAGTTACGTGTTGCTGGATTTGACAATGAAGGAGGTTGGGCTTCTACAGTAAGTGCCAATGCTAATTTTGCAGATTTGGCTGATGTTGCCTTGACAGGAAGTATGTCTACCCAAGGATTTGGAGGTGTTGAGCAACGTGTCAACGAAAGAAGTCAAGAGAATATCAAACAGTATGCTGTGGCTACTAATTTAAATGTTGGAAAACTACTTCCGAAAGATTGGGGAGTAAAAATACCGATGAGTTATACTGTTTCTGAGGAGTTTAGAGATCCTAAATACGATCCTAAATTCCAAGATGTATCTTTTGATAGCGCTAAAGAAATCAATGACAATAGTAGCAATGCTACTGATTATACAAGAAGAAAGAGCATTAGCTTTATCAATGTTCGTAAAGACCGTGTCGGTAAGATGAAGAAAATACCAATGCCTTACGACATCGAGAACTTTGCGGTTTCTTATAGTTACAATGAGCAGTTTCACAGCGATTACAATGTGCAGAGACATCAGGTACAAGACCTTAAAACTTCTGCAAATTATACGTATAATATACCAGCGAAGCCAATTGAACCTTTTAAAAGAATGAAGCTCTTTCAAAGTAAGTATTTTAAAATTATCAAAGATTTTAATTTCAACCCGCTGCCTCAAACCATTGGAGTCAATAGTAATATAACTAGAAACTTCAACCAACAAGCATCTAGAAATTTAATCACAGGGGGGGCGCTTCCTACTTTGGAACAGCGAAATTTCTTATTCGATTGGGATTATAACATTGGATACAACCTATCCAAGGCCTTAAAGCTTAATTTTAGAGCAGCCAACAGACATATCTATGATTCTTTTGAACTTTTGGATGATAGTGAGAAAGAAAATATCACCTTGTACAGTAACTTTTTCAACTTTGGAAGGGTAAATAATTACAGTCAGAAGTTGGAGGCTAGTTACAAACTTCCAATAGACAAATTACCATTTATGAAGTTTGTGTCTTCAGATTATAACTATACGGCAAACTTCGATTGGGCTGCAGGTTCTCAATCTTTTATAACGGAAATGGGAAATACCATTCAAAATGCAAACACTCATAGTTTGTCCAACAATTTGAACATGCAGAAACTATATAGTGAACTTGGATTGAAACGTCTGTTTACTCCAAAAAAGAAACGACCGAAACCAATTGCAAAGGATGGTAAGCCCAAATTCGCATCTTCTGCAAATAGAAAAGTAGTCTCTAAAAAGAAGAAAACCACACAGCAGCGTATTTTGGATGCGACTTATGATTTGGTAACCTCCGTTAAGAATGTTCGCTTAAGTTATTCAGAAAATAACGGTACTTTTCTACCAGGATACAAGCAATCAGTAGGTTTTTTAGGTCGTGATAATGTCGGAGGTGGATTGGCACCAACCCTGGGATTTGTATTTGGCTCTCAGTCAGATATACGACAGATGGCTTTGCAGAACGACTGGTTGACTACAAGAAATATTAATTTCTACAACCAAGCTCAAGATACCGTACTTTCGGATGCTTATTATTCAAAGTTGTACACGACCACGCATAACAATAAATTGGATATTACCGTATCGGTAAAACCAATCAAAGATTTAGATATTGCTATCAATGCAAATCGCTTAAGAGCTAAAAATGTTTCTCAACAAATCGATCCTGTCAAAAATTACAATGGTTCTAGTCTTGAAGGGGGTAACTATACCATGGAGTTTGAACCAACACAACTTGCTGAAATCAGTAACTTTAGTATGAGTTATAGTATGTTTAAAACTGCTTTTGATGGCAACGGAGATGCAACTTTTCAAAAATTTCTAGACAACAGACAAATCATTCGCAATCGTCTGGCCCTAGAAAATGGTCTTGACGCTGCTCAATATGGGGAAAACAGTCAAGATGTGTTGTTACCAGCGTTTACAGCAGCCTATTCAGGAACCAATGTTTTGAGTGAAAAATTATCTCCATTTAGAAAGATTCCACTTCCAAATTGGAGAGCTACTTATAAAGGATTGATGAAGATGCCATTGTTTAAAAAGAATTTTTCGAGTTTTGTGATTACTCATGCCTATAAGTCCTCTTATACTATAGGAAATATGACAAACAATGCACAGTATTCTGAAGATTCATCAGGGATTCCATCATTAGTAAATGACAGTTATCCCTCAAAAGTAATCATCTCTTCTATTGTTTTAAACGATGCTTTTTCACCTTTAGTAAAAGTAGATATGAAGTTGAAAAACTCATTGTCGTTCCGAGGTGAAATCTCCAAAGACAGAGCTCTTGCGATGAGTTTTAACAACAATAGTTTGTCAGATATCAGAGGGACTGAGTATGTTTTTGGACTGGGATACCGTATTAAGGATTTGAAAATGAGAATAGGTGGACCTCGAAAGAAAACACTGAAGGGAGATTTGAATATGAAAGCTGACATTTCTTACAGGCAAAATTTGACGACCATTCGAACAGTAGATACAAGTGATACGCAAATCACTGGGGGACAAAATATTTTTGCTTTGAAATTCTCTGCGAATTATAATCTAAATAAAAACTTAATAGCAACATTTTATTACGACCAATCTGCTGCTAGTTATGCCATATCGACTTCATTTCCAAGACAGTCTGTGAGTGCTGGGTTTAGCTTGACTTACAACATAGGAAATTGATTTTTACAAATAAATAAAAAACACTTACTTAATTTAAGTAGGTGTTTTTTTATATTTTTGTAGCTCGATTTGGCTTATATCCAAGTGTAAATTAACATACGAAAGAATAAAACAAAATACATGAACACACCTGCAGAATTAAAATACACTAAAGACCACGAATGGGTAAAATTAGATGGCGATATTTTGACTATTGGAATAACAGACTTTGCTCAAAGTGAGTTGGGAGATATTGTATATGTCGATGTGGATACTTTGGATGAAGTTGTAGAAGCTAATGAAGTTTTTGGGTCAGTAGAGGCTGTAAAAACAGTTTCTGACTTGTTTATGCCACTTACAGGAGAAGTTATTGAGTTCAATGAATCATTGGAAGATGCCCCTGAAACTGTAAATACAGACCCTTATGGAGCGGGTTGGATGATCAAGGTAAAAGTAAGTGATATTTCACAATTTGAAACGTTGTTAGATGCTGAGCAGTACAAAGAAATTATTGCGGGATAATGCCTATGCAATTGCGATATTCGCAACTTTTACTATTGCGTTTTTGAGTTTAGCAAAACTCAACGGGAAGGTACCTTCGTTTAATTTTTCATACGACGACAAGTTAAAGCACAGTTTTGCTTACTTTTTGCTTACACTAATTTGGTTTTTTGCTACAGATGATATTGGTGCAAAAAAACAAAAAATTAGGTACATACTCTTCGTGGTTATTTGTTTGTATGGTTTGTTGATGGAGTTTTTACAACAAACTTTTACGGATTACAGGCAAGCTGATTTTTTTGATGCACTAGCCAATGTAATGGGAGTATTGATCGGTTTTTTTAGTTATGATGTCTTGTTTAAATTTTTGAGAAA
>JBMZVD010000139.1:0-3757 GCA_049625305.1 Flavicella sp. | reverse complement strand
ATTAAAAAATAATGCGCGTGAAAAGACACACAAAAAAAGTGGTTTGTATTGTATCAAACCTTTTTGTGATTTTAATGTTACTGAGTAGTTGTACTAAAAGTATACTCTACTTTCCAGGTTCAGTACAACATGAAGTAGACAAGGCTGTTGGCAAGAGTTACGATGGCATGATTGTACATGTCAACTTGGCAAAAACATCTGCCGACCATACAGCAGGATGGAAGGACAAAAAAAAGAAAATTCCAGCAACGAAAAACTCCTTATTTAAAATAGCGAGTATCAGTAAACTTTACATTGCAGTTGCTACTGTAAAGTTAATCAATTCGGGTAAGCTCTCTTTAGACAACACATTGGAAGAATTACTTCCTGAAGTAGCAGGTAATATTGAATTTGCTGATAAAATAACACTTAAAATGCTGTTACAACATAGAAGCGGCATCCCTGAATATATTTACAAACCCGGTTTTGCAGGCAGTGATCCTTCAGTTGATCATATGACAACGATAGCTTTGATATATAAAGATCCTGCGAAATTTGAACCTAATAAAGAATATGCCTATTCAAATACCAACTATTTACTGATCGGAGAAATACTAAACAGAACACTTGGACACAGTTATCATAAGTTTATTAGAAGTGAAATTCTTTCCCCATTACAATTAGAGCATACATACAGTTTGTCTACCGAGGTCGATTCTAATGAAATGATGAGTGGTTATTTTAAAGATAGTGAAGATGATCTGAAATCAGTTGAAATTCACACACGTCCAGGAGGTGAAATGGTTGCAACTGCCGAAGATGTAAGTCTGTTTTTGAGAGCATTGGTAGAAGGAAGTCTTCTTACCGAGAAAGAGCAAGAAATTTACAATTCGGTCGCTTCATACGAACACACAGGATGGGTCAATGGATACACTTCCATAGCGAAATACCACAAAGATATCGATGCAGTTATTGTACAATTTGTAAATACAAGCAAAGGTGAATTATTTTGGATACGTCTCAAAAAAGATTACAACAGAATCGTCAAGGCAGTTAAAAAAGAATATTTTTAATAAAACTCCTTAAGCTTTAATGTCCCCAAAACCCTGTATATTTTAATAGATAAGGCTCTAAATGATGGTGGTAACGAAGGATTCGATCCCCCGCCCCTCTTGTAAACGAGAAGCACTAAACAAAATGAGCTTAGTGCCTAAAGACAGTGTTCATAAATAACTTATTTCTTTTTTTAGAGAGCCAAATAACATACTTTTGAGAGAGTACAAAATAAGTAACAGTCATGAATTTCGAACAGATTAAAGAACGAACAAGACCCCTAGTCAGCAAAGTGTCTCCTGTATCTAAGGAGTCATTAGATCTGATAAGCAATTTGATTGAAGTTGAGGTTTATGAAAAAGGAGCTATTTTTATTGACAGAGGAAAGAAAAACAACAAAGAATACTTTGTTTACGATGGTGTCTGTCGAAGCTTTTTGCCAAGTCCAGAGGGTGAGGAAGTAACAATATCATATTTCTTGGAAGGCAGTGTACTTTCACCGAATAAAACGAGGACAGCCAATCAAATATCTCACCTAAACTTTCAAGCACTTACAAAGCTGACCGTAGCCAGCTTAAACGCTGATAAGTTTGAACAGTTAATGATAAATCACATGGACATACGCGAGTTTGGAAATATGGTCTTACAAAACGAACTGCTTGAAAAAGTAGAAAAAGAAATTGCACTCGCCTCGTTGAATGCTAAAGAGAGACTCCTTCTTTTTAGAAAAAAATATCACTTTCTAGAAAATTTAATCTCACATGTTGACATTGCTTCCTATCTGGGAATTACAAATATTTCCTTGAGCAGGCTTCGTAGGGGGCTCTTGGAGTAAAATACCATTCTTTATCAAATGATAATGGATTTGAAATCCGCATCATCAACCTTTGTTGTAAACTTAAAAACAAAGAAAGATGAAAGAATTATCAAGTACCCAAACAAAAGAATACTTTGTAGAAAAAATCAATCCCCTATGGTACCTCGCAATTGGAATAGTTACCATGGCCTTTACTCACATGACCTTTAGTATCGAGGTAATGGCATGGATTTCAAGTGTTCCATTTTTAATATATCTAAGTATCACAAAAGGTTGGAAATCAAGGTTGAACTTTTTCATCGCTTTGGTGTTGGCCTGGTCCCTTATTGTAACCAAAATTATTAGCGATCCAATTCCATTACTACTAGTCTTTCTCTACTCCATCCCAATAAGTTTGTTTCACCTGCCAGGATACCTTATTTGGAGTAAATTCAAAAACCAAAAATACGCACTGTTTTTATTTCCTGTCGTCATGATCATTATGGAATGGATTCAATACACATTTACATCTTTTGCCAGTTGGGGTGTAATTGCATATACCATGCACGATAATGTATCACTTGTTCAAACAGTATCCTTGTTTGGGTTGGCCGGACTGAGCTTTTTCATTTATTGGGTCAATGTATCAATTGCTACTATCATCATCAAAAGAAAAACCACTATTGCAACATTTCAGCTACCGTCAATCATGCTATTACTTTTAATAGTTTTTGGATCTATACGTTACGACATGAGCAAAGGCAATGGTAGTGACAGTGTAACTGTTGCAGCAGTTGGAACAGACTCGAAAGTAAGTGGTTTGCCATTGCCATCTAAGGAACAAAATGAAAACACTAAAAAGACATTGTTCAAAAGAACTAGAACTGCCGCATACGGTGGCGCTAAAATAATAGCATGGAACGAAGCTGCCTTATTTGTAATGCCTGAAGAAGAGAAAGAATGGATCAATGCGATTAAGAAACTAGCATCTGAACTCAATATCACTTTGGTAGCCTCTTATGTAAAACCCATTTCACAAGCTCCTTTGAGGTATGAGAACAAATACCAGTTTATCGATGCGTCAGGAAACATTGTGCATACATACCTCAAGCATCAACCCGTACCCGGAGAACCCGCTGTACAGGGAAAATCGCTTTTAAAAGTTGCTGATATCGAAGGGACAAAAGTTGCAGCCGCAATTTGTTATGACTATGATTTTCCGTATCTAGCAAAAGGGTATGGTGAATTAGGAGCAGATATGGTGATGCTTCCATCAAGTGATTGGAGAGGCATCGACCCTGTACATACCGAAATGGCAGCCTTCAGAGCTGTTGAACAAGGGCACTCAGTGCTTCGTTCTACACGTTTTGGACTCTCCGCAGCAATTACACCATACGGTGAAATGGCTTCACAAATGAGCAGTTTTGACGATAATGATAAAATCATGTATTCACAACTACCTACCAAAGGTGTCACTACATTATACTCAGTTATTCAAGATAGCTTCGTCTTTCTGTGTATTGCACTCTTACTGTCGTTCATGGCTATTGCGTATCTATCAAACAATAAGTTAAAACCTATAAAAACAGACAGTTGAATTATACACAGCTATGTTAGTAGCTCCAAAAAATAAATTAGAAGACAATAGGCTAATTTAGGAATTCAAAAAAAGCGAAGTCTGAATTTCATAAATAGATCTCTGAAATCAACTTTATCTGACAAGCTATGTTTTTTCAGTTTGCAAACACAAGCAAGGAAAAATTATTTTGGACACAGCTCAAAAGAGATTGGGAAAGAATCCTCAAGGTTGTTGACAAACAACATTTTCAAAAGTCATTGTGTTTCAATGTACCAAAAAGCAAAAAACCCTGTACATTTTGTACAGGGTTTCTAATTTTGGTGGGCAATGAGGGATTCGAACCCCCGACC
>JBMZVD010000138.1:0-3882 GCA_049625305.1 Flavicella sp. | reverse complement strand
ATCGCAGACTGCGGCGCTGATGCAGTAGGTCTCGACTGGACAACCGATAAATATCGATTAATTGAAGTCGACTTATACCTACACTTTTATTTAAAATGAGAATATTCAAAGTACTATGTACAGGGTTAGGAAATACAACTATACTATCTTCAGAAATAATTTCATTAGCTTCAGAAAGCAAATCAGAAGAAACAAAAAATTTCAAATCTGAAAGTCTAAACTCACCATTTCTATTAGTTAATTTGACATAAGGTGTATCTGAACCTTGGTACCTCAACGCTAATGTAACTTGATTACCTCCAGAACTATCTGCATATGAAGTTAGATCAACTACTCCTTTTACATATTTAGCATTATCAGATGTAGTAGCTAATTTACCAGAATACATTGGTAAAATAGTCCAATTCGTTGTTGTAGGATCGCCTGTATAATCTGTTGAAACTAATAGAGTAACTATAGCTATATCTCCATCTCCATACCTTCTCTGAGTCCAAAAACTTGCATATTTACGAGTGTCTGTAGGATTAATTCTTGGATTTTCGTCAGTCAAATCTACTGTTGTAAAGACAGTATATGCATCTACAGCATAATTTATATCGGCATCATGTCCCCAGGTTGAAATGGATTTTTGGTCACGACTATTTCCATCAGTAGAAGCACTATTAATACGAGAGAAAATATCACGTTCTTCAGTCGGATTGTATAGATTGTTTGTGTTTTCTGCAACAGGAATGTCACTTATTCTTCTTATTATCTTTGAACTTGAAACACTGTTACCATTTGTATCAAGGGTTGTAAAACCACCATCATCAATTATATGTTTTGTAAACCCATTATTACCCGTATCGTAACGAAAATCTTCATAGTATACTACTGGGTAATCTGGATTTTCAAAGCATTTATTGAGTGTAATGTCAGTTGGGGTTCCGTTTACAAGTGAAATTGTCAATTCTGTACCTTCAGCTGTTTCTGAAATATTTACAGTACCTCCAGTATTACTGTCCAAACTCCATTTTCCCTTAAATGTCAATACAACCGATTTAGTCTGACTAAGACCCGTAATTTCTGAAAAATTCAAATCAGGATGCACCACAGACACATTCATTGTACATTGGGAAGATTCTAACATTACTAAAGCTGCCCCTTCGTTCTTGACTACAGGTCCGTCTATCGACAAGCTAGAATCTTCAAAAAATGCATAACCATAAATACCATTACTACGCACAATATGCGCTTGATTTGTTTTCTGTAAAACCTCATAAAAAGCAGTCGTAGTTGATGTCATTGTCGAACTAAAAGCATTCATTTCAGTACTCGTACTCTTTGGTATGATAACAAATTCATAGCCCGCCTCGTTTGGGCTTGTTCCATGGTCTAAGTAGGCTGAAGCAAAATCCCCATATGAAAGCGAGCCATTGCCTGTATGAGATGGAGATGTTTGGTGCTTACGATCTATAACCAAAGGTTGAGAACTGTTTACAAAATACCCTGTTTGGTTTGCATCTAGCAACCAATTTCCTTTTCCATCCGCCAAAGTAGAATTGTAAGGAAATGCATCCAATGAATCAGAATTCAAATAAATAGATTCAGAAGTGTTTG
This sequence comes from Flavicella sp., assembly GCA_049625305.1. GTDB lineage: Bacteria > Bacteroidota > Bacteroidia > Flavobacteriales > Flavobacteriaceae > Flavicella. Next base: position 2,283 of record JBMZVD010000138.1, on the reverse strand, counting down.
ACAATGAATTTTGAAATAAATTTGTCACTATTTGACCATTTGCACTATTGATTCCACTTCCCAAACAGATTAATTTCCCATCGAAACAAAAAACTGATTTTTTAAAGGTAAAATTCGAATCGTGTGTGCTTGAAATTTGTTTTTGACTAAAATCCATTGCAAAGAGACCAAAATTACCTTCTATTTTCTCGTCTAAATAACTGTTGTTTTTAGAACCAAAACGAAGACTCGCAGCAAAATTAGAATCCGTTGTTTCATCCTGTCTACCTGAAGCCGCCTCTAAATCTGTCCACGAAAGTAATTTTGTTGTAGTACCTGGAACTTTATTCCAATCCCAACCATCTGCTTTGAACTTTGAAAACTGGGCACCTCCACGATACATTACTTCAATAGCTCCGTAACTTTGATACCTTCCATAACGATTAGAACTACTGTAAATTTCAGTCCCCCAAAAGTACTTGTTGAACCCTTTGATTGAAGCGACCCAATCTTGCTGCCTGTAAATTCCCAAATTGGCAAAGTTAACTTGCCAAAAACCATTAGGAACAGATTCTTCACCATAAGATACGGTTTGTGAGTGAGTACCAAACTGATAATTATAGGCACGCAATACTTGTTCATCTATTGGTTGGGCCAATCCAAAATCTCGCATTCCGTTTTTTACCGAAGCATTTTTAAATGCATTTCTTCCACTCAAGGAATTGGGAATATCACCACTTGCTGTAACTAGTCGTGCTAATAGAATTGATTTTTTTAACACTTCCCTCTTTGTATTATCAATAGAAATACCTCCTTCAGACAAGAAACGTATTGCTTTTGCTAAACTGTTAAAGCCCCAATAAGCGTATCCTGGATAATAGACATTGTGGTGAAAACCAGTATAATCAATTTTTAAACCCTGTCCTGTTTTAGCATAAGAGGTTAAAAAATTTTCAATATAATTTCTAAAACCTTTCAAATAGGCTACTTGTTTCTCGGGAGACGATGTATACAAACAAGCTCCAAGTCTATAAACTGTTCTTGTATTCGCAGCGTCCATATTGCTGGAAGCAGCTGTTCCTTCCCAAATACCGTCCAAAGCTACATACCATTCTACCATATTTCTAGCTTGTTCCCATATCCCCTCAGTTTCCAACAATGATTTCATCAAATGGATTGCCGCTGGAATATTTCTAAATTGGTAACCAATATGATGCATCGTTTCCATTGCACTTCCATCTGCAAACCCTTGATCTAAAAGATAACGCACTGTATTTGTAAAATATGTTTTGCTCGCTATTGTATTGTTATGAGCTACATCTCTTGCGAATGTCAGTAAGAAATCCTCAACGACACTTATATTTTGTGAATTAGGGTAATCCATTCCATACAAAGGAATACCTTTCACAACACCATTAGTATATGAAATCTGTAAATTATCGTAATCTTCAATTGCTTCTGAGAGTTTTGACACATTTGGAGGACTGCCTAAAATAAAGGTATCATACTCGTTTTTAACCAACGAGAGGTCTGCAAGTTCTTGTGCGGTAGGTGTAGGAAACGGTATCGTCGGTGCAAGAGTTTGATAATACATTACATCACCCCAGTGTTCTTGATTGTCTTTTGTGAGAAATGGCAATTGGTAATCTGCACTTCTCATTATATTTCTTTCCATGGTATAGTCTATATAATCAAAATATAGCGTACCCTGACCACTAGAAGGCGCTTTGATTTTCATCGTTGTGATATTGTCAGAGGATTTTAGTCCAGACATCTCATGTTTGTAACTTGCTGAAGCAGCACGCCAACCTTCGAAATTCAATTGGAATTCGTAAAAATACTGCAAATTACCTTCGTCATCATAAAACTCAACTGTTAGTGGTTCAGATGAAATGGCAACAGTATTGTAGACCCACATTCGGAACATGTTTTGGTGATAACCTTCTACTTCACTAGTCACCAATCCGTTACTCTGTAAATTTGTTACAGTAATAATTCCATTAGATATCCAGTTCCATTGTAAAGAATTAGAGTCTAATTTATAATGATCATCACTTATGCTTAGAGTTCCATTTACAGATGACCAATTGGATGGAACAGCGGATTCAAAAGATTGGTCTTGTGACCAAATAACATGAACAAACAGTAGTAAAAAAAGAACTAACAAAGGGCTGTAATTCTTGTTTTTAAAATCTTTAGGGTAGTATTTCATTGTTTTAAACAAAGTATCGTTTAGGGGTTAGTACTTTACTTTTTTTAAAAAAAATAATAAAAACATTAAAGCTTCATTATCATTTCTTAAAA
>JBMZVD010000137.1:0-3952 GCA_049625305.1 Flavicella sp. | reverse complement strand
GGGTTGATTGTTCATCCTGACTATAGAAACCTAGGTCTGGCTAAAAAAATCAAAAAGAAAATCTTCGAATATTCAAAAGTTAAGTATCCTGAGGCTAAAATTTTTGGAATTACAACAGGACTTGCTGTCATGAAGATTAATTATGAGTTAGGTTATAAACCTGTTACTTTTTCGGAATTGACAACTGATGATGCTTTTTGGGATGGCTGTAAGTCTTGTAAAAATTACGATATCCTAACAAGAAATGAAAGAGCCATGTGTCTGTGTACAGGGATGTTGCACGATCCAACTAAAAATGAAGCAAACAAAAAATTTAATAAAAAAGTAGCCTCGAAATTAAAGAAGATGAAAGAGGTATTGTTTCTTAATAAGAAAAATATACAAAAAACAAACAACTAATAACGACCTCATTTTAGTAAGGTACAAATAAAAGAAATAAAACATGAAAAAAGTAGTATTGGCATATAGTGGAGGTTTAGATACTTCGTATTGTGTAAAGTATTTGATCAACGAGCTAAATTTAGAAGTGCATAGTGTTTTGGTAAACACAGGTGGATTCACAGAAGAAGAATTGAAAGTAGTTGAGGCGAAGGCATACGATATGGGAGTAACTTCTCACAGCAATAAGAATATATTGGAAGATTACTATTCAAAAGCTATCAAATACATGGTGTTTGGGAATGTATTAAAAAATAATACTTACCCTCTTTCAGTAAGTGCTGAACGTGTTTTTCAATCTATAGAAGTGGTTAAATATGCCAAAAGTATTGGAGCGAATTACATTGCACACGGAAGTACAGGTGCAGGAAATGATCAAGTGCGTTTTGATATGATTTTCCAAACCATAGCTCCAGAAATTGAAATCATTACTCCGATAAGAGATTTAAAACTATCCAGACAAACTGAAATTGATTATTTGAAAAGTCACGGTGTGGATATGAACTGGGAAAAGTCTAAATACTCTATTAACAAAGGTATTTGGGGGACATCTGTAGGTGGTGTTGAGACATTAGGATCTCAAAAAGCACTGCCTGAATCTGCCTACCCGAGTCAGTTGAAAAGAAACGATGAAGAGGCTGTAACTTTGACCTTTGAAAAGGGTGAATTAGTTGCTTTTAACGGACAAAAAGACAGTCCAGTTAACAACATATTGAAATTAGAAGCAATGGCTTCTGCTTTTGCAATCGGAAGAGATACGCATGTTGGAGATACTATTATAGGGATTAAAGGTCGTGTAGGGTTTGAAGCTGCAGCGGCAACTGTAATCATAAAAGCACACCACTTATTGGAAAAGCATACGCTGTCAAAAGCACAGCAACTAAACAAAGAGCAATTGGCGAATACATACGGTACTTTTTTTCACGATGGTCAGTATTTAGAGCCTTTGATGCGTAATATAGAAAAGTTTTTAGAAGATTCTCAGAAAACCGTTTCAGGAGATGTTTATGTAACCCTAAGGCCTTATCATTTTATGGTTACAGGAATTGATTCTGAATTTGATCTGATGAGTTCTGGTTTTGCAGACTATGGTGAAGAAAATAATGCATGGAGTGCAGATGATGCAAAAGGATTTATTAAGATTTACGGGATGCAAAATAAAATATTCTACCACGTAAATAAGGACTTATTAGATGCCTAATAAAACAAAAAATATGATAAACTAAATTTTTTAAAATGATACAAGCAGGAATTATTGGAGGAGCAGGATATACTGCTGGAGAGTTGATACGAATCCTTATCAATCATCCTTTGGTGAATATTAACTTTGTGTACAGCACTTCTAATGCTGGTAACAAGATAACTCAAGTTCATCAAGACATGATTGGAGAATTAGATTTGAGCTTTACAAATACAATTAATACTGATGTACAGGTATTGTTTTTATGTCTTGGACATGGAAATTCAAAGTCTTTTCTCGAAAAACATTCGTTTTCAAAAGAGACTAAGATCATTGACTTGTCCAACGACTTTCGTCTAAACAAGGATGCTACTTTTCAAGGAAAAGAATTTGTGTACGGATTGCCGGAGGTGGCAAAAGCAAAAATTCAAAAAGCAAATTATATTGCAAATCCTGGTTGTTTTGCCACTGCGATTCAAATTGCTTTATTGCCATTGGCTCAAGAAGGTTTGTTACAGCATACAGTGCATATCAATGCAACTACAGGAGCTACTGGTGCAGGGGTCTCTCCAAGTGCTACGTCTCATTTTGCATGGAGAGATAATAATTTTTCAGTCTACAAACCATTTACACACCAACATTTAGGAGAGATTGGTGAGACCCTAAAAGACCTTCAAGACGATGTAACAGATGATTTACTTTTCATACCAAACAGAGGGAACTTTAGTCGTGGAATTTTTGCCTCGATTTACACAAAATTTGAAGGAACTTTGGATGAAGCTTCTCAGCTTTATAAAGACTTTTACAGAGAAGCTGAATTTACCCATTTTAGTGAGGTACCAGTTCATTTAAAACAAGTGGTAAATACCAATAAAGGATTGGTAAGTTTGCATAAGCATGGAAATAAAATATTGATTTATAGTGCTATTGATAATTTGTTGAAAGGAGCTTCGGGGCAAGCAGTTCAAAATATGAATTTGATGTTTGGATTTGAAGAAACTGCTGGTTTATCATTAAAAGGATCTTCATTTTAAAAAAGTAAGGTATGAAATTATTTGACGTATATCCATTGTACAATGTAATACCGGTAAAGGCATCGGGAAGTTATGTTTGGGACCATGAAAATAATAAGTATTTGGATTTGTATGGAGGGCATGGAGTAATCTCCATTGGACATGCACATTCTGTACACACTACTAAAATCAAAAGCCAACTGGACCAGATTGCTTTTTATTCCAATGCGGTACAAAATCCATTGCAACAGGAGTTGTCTGACAAGCTTGGAGTCCTATCTGGATGCAAAGACGACTATGCTTTATTTTTGTGTTCGACTGGAGCTGAAGCCAACGAAAATGCTATCAAAGTGGCGTCTTTCTTCAACAAGAAATCACGAGTGATTGCTTTCGAAAATGGTTTTCATGGTAGAACTTCTGCAGCAGTATCTGTTACAGATAATAAAAAAATTATAGCACCTGTTAATGCTCACAACCCTGTTACGATTTTACCTTTGAATGATATTGATGCGGTGGTTAAAGAAATAGCAAAAGGGGATGTTTCTTCAGTAATTATTGAGCTTATTCAAGGCGTTGGTGGTTTGGACCAACCTTCAACTGAATTTATGTTGGCTTTGCGTAAGGTAACCAAAGAGAAAGGTGTTTGTCTGATTGCAGATGAGGTACAGTCAGGTTATGGAAGAAGTGGAAAGTTTTTTGCTTTTCAACACCATGGTATCGAACCAGATATCATCCCTATGGCTAAAGGTATGGGGAATGGATATCCTATTGGAGGGGTGTTGATAGCCAATCATATTGCGCCATGGTATGGTATGTTGGGAACTACATTTGGAGGTTCTCATCTGGCATGTGCTGCTGGAATAGCAGTTTTGGATGTATTGAAGGAAGAAAACTTGATGGGCAATGTTCAAGAAATTGAATCTTACTTTAAAATAGTTGTTTCCAAAATTCCAGGAGTGAGACAAGTAAAAGGAAAAGGATTAATGCTCGGTTTGGAATTTGATTTTGAAGTTGGAGAATTGAGAAAAAATTTGATTTACAACGAGCGTATTTTTACGGGGGGAGCCATGAATAAAAACCTCTTACGTATTTTACCCCCATTGAATGTTAAAAAAGAAGACATTGATGTATTCGTCAATGCACTGTTGAAAATACTACAATAACCAATCAATATTATTAGAATGAGACACTACCTATCCATACACGATTTAGAAAATATCAAAGCGACAGCACAAGAGGCAATTGCATTGAAAAATAATCCTTTACAGGACAAAGAACTTGGCAAAGACAAGACTATAGGTTTGTTGTTTTTTAACAACAG
>JBMZVD010000136.1:0-3964 GCA_049625305.1 Flavicella sp. | reverse complement strand
AATGTGAAGTATTGTGTCCAATTGATGTAACAAATCATACCTATCAATTACAACTAAATCTAATGGATTGTCTTTTTTATAAATCTCGCTTTCTTTTACTCTACCTTTTTCGAAATAACTGATATTAAGATTTAAATCCTCTACAACTGTTTTGGCAACAGTTCTCGATTTTAAAATAGCTATCTCGTTATCAATATTATTGTATCCTCCAATATCTAACATTCCTAAATCTTGAAAAGCGGACAATGCAGAACCTCCCCCTTTTTCTTCTTTAATTAACAACTTTGAACTAATCTCATAAACAGGAGATGCATATCGTTTGTATACAAAAGCAACACTCAAAGAAATAAAGACTGAGAAAACAAACCATTTCCAATGGAATAAATACTTTTGTAACTCATCTCTTAAGTTCAAACTGTCATCGTTTTCAAACTGTCCGTTGTCGTTTATGGGTGTCGTGTTCATAAAATTAGAATAATGATGTATAATAATGTATAGGGAGTTCTAAGATCTAATGACCAATGTGGCAATTGTGATTAAGATAGAAGTGATAGAAATTAAAACACCTGTTGTAGAACTGTTAGCAGAAGAGTTAATTCTTGGCTTATTAGGTTCAACATAGATCACATCATTTTGTTGTAAATAATAGTATGCAGAATCAAAGAAGTCACGAGATGTCAAATCAATTCTTTTGTACTCTTTTCCTTTTTCAGTCTCTCGTATTAATAGTACATTATGTCTTTCTCCAAAAATTGACAAATCTCCTGCCAACCCTAACGCTTCCAAGACAGTAATTCTTTCATTTTGCACGGTGTAAGAACCAGGTTTTTTTACTTCTCCGAGAATCGTGACTTTAAAATTCAACAATTGAATATTGACTACAGGATCAACCAAATAGGGAGACAACTTTTCTTTTAACATCGCTATGGCCTCCAAACGAGAGAGTCCTGCAACATATAGTTTCCCCAACTGAGGAAATTCAATACTTCCATCTTTTGCAATCAAATAGGTTTGTAAAGCCTGATTCCCTATGGCAGAGGTTCCGTTCAAATTGAATCCAGCAACAGGTAAATTAAAGGGAGCCGCTGCAGTATTGTCAAGAGCGGATACCGTTATAGATAATTTATCGTCTGCTTTGAATACAGGTGTATAATTTAAAAAAGATTCTTTGGTTTCCAATAATTCTGTATCCTGAAAATAAACCAAATCCTTTTTTGAGGCACAAGAGCCCAAAAACAAAAAGGATAAAAATACAGAGATCGATTTTAAACACTTCATAGTTATGTAATTTTTTTGCAAATATAAATAGAAACTTAAGAGTAACTAACTATATCTTTTTATTTTTCACGTATCCAAAGACACGAATGATGAATTTTGAGATTTAAATTCAGGTACTATTGTTTTTAAAAGACTCACAGTCTCTAACGCATTGTCAACAGTATTATTGTTACACAATACTTCAATTTGTGAAATCACTTTGGATTTATCGAATTCAGCTACTTTTCCAATCATTATTTTTTCATGATGAGTTGGCAATGTGTTTTCACTGTCGTTTAAGAGCTCTTCGTATAATTTTTCTCCAGGTCGCAAACCCGTTATTTTGATATCTATATCCTCGGGATATTGAAGGCCCGACAATTGAATCATACGTTTGGCCAAATCAAAAATTTTAACAGAAGCCCCCATGTCAAAAATAAATATCTCTCCCCCATTACCCATAGAACCTGCTTCAATCACCAATTGACAAGCCTCAGGTATGGTCATGAAAAATCGCGTTATTTCTTTATGAGTCAAGGTTAAAGGGCCTCCCTCTTCTATCTGTTTTTTAAACAATGGAATTACAGAACCATTAGATCCCAATACATTTCCAAACCGTGTTGTAATGTACTTAGTTTTCCCTATAGCTTTAGCATTCAAAGAATTCACATACATTTCAGCAACTCTTTTTGTAGCTCCCATTACATTAGTTGGATTAACCGCTTTGTCAGTTGAAACCATTACCATTTTATGCACTTCAAACTCAAGTGAGAGATCCGCTATATTCTTAGTTCCTCCAACGTTTATTTTTATGGCCTCGTACGGATTTTCTTCCATCAAAGGCACATGTTTGTATGCAGCTGCATGAAAGACAAAGTCTGGACTGTATTTTTGAAAAATAGAGCGCATACATAAGGAGTCTCTAACATCTGCAACAATTACTTTTGCGTTCTGAATTTGATTTCTTTTCAATTCTTGTTCCAAATCATAGAGTGCAGATTCGGATTGATCAATCAACACCAATTGTTCGCAATCATAAGATGCGATTTGTCTTGAAATTTCTGACCCGATTGAGCCAGCAGCTCCAGTCACAAAAACAGTTTTCCCTTTCATATCGTCCTTCACCATTGGATTGTCAAGGTTGATTGGACTCCTCTCAAGTAAGTCTTCAATTTTAACCTGCTTTACTTGTTTTAACTGTAAATCTCCATTGAGCCATTTAGAAAGTGGTGGGGTTATTTTGACATCTACTCCCAAAACATACATCGCATCAATAATTTCCAAAATTCTTTTGGACTTGATATTTTGAATGGCAATAATTACCTCTTTTATTTTATATTGATTTACGAAATCGGCGCTTATATTACTAGGTGAAAAAATTGGCAATCTATTGATTTTCTTTCCCAAATTATTGACATTATCATCAATAAAACCGACAACATTATAGGTGTTTTCAGGATCCTTATTAAGAGTTGAATAGGTGATAGACCCCATTTCGCCGGCACCATAAATTAGAATAGGGATAGATTTACTTATGTCTGAAATTATATTTCTATAGATATACTTAAAAAGAAATCTACTAGTAATAAGTACTATTATATTTAACAAGTAATGAATTACAATAATTGCAATATCCAATGAAAAACTCAATTGATAGTTGCTTGAATACTCATTAAATAATCTTACAACTATTACCGTTGAAATCATCAATGCGGATAACAAGCTGACACCAATATATACATTCAATGCATCCCTTAATCCAGTATGTCGAATAACACCTCTGTAAGAACCCGTTATCAAAAAACTTAAAACTGCCAATAATAGAATAACTGGAACTTGATAAAACAAGTCAATAATATTAAAATCTATAGAAAAGTTGTACTTAATAAAATAGGCGAGAAAAAAGGTCTGTAAAACCAAAAACGTATCTATAAACAAGACAAGCCACCTTGGTATGTGTTTCTGTGCGAAATTCAGTAAATAATTTTTCATCCCTTTTTTTTACTTTTAGTTTTTTGCATAAGACAAATTAAAAAGCATGCAAAAATAGTTATTTTTTTTAAATTTTAAACCAATAACTTAAAATTGCTTCTAATTTCATTAAAAAACTAAACATTTACATATAGATTTTTTATAACTGATGTAATTCTGTTGATATCATCTAATGACAAACTAGAGCTACTCGGTAAACACACCCCTTTTTGAAAAAGCACATCAGATACTCCGTTCAAATAAGAAAGATTATCTTTAAATATTGTTTGTTGGTGCATGGGTTTCCACAAAGGGCGTGATTCGATATTTTGTGCAAGTAATGCGAGACGAAGGTTTTCTCTATGGGTATGTGAAGGGGTAAGAACACAAAACATCCATTTGTTTGAGAAAGTATCATCAGCTACTTCAAGGAACTTAAGATTCGGACACTCTTTGAGTTGATCCCTGTAGTACTCAAATAACGCTTGCCTTTTGCGGATTGCAGGTATTATTTTTTTAATTTGAGCAAGTCCAAGAGCCCCAGCAATACTGGACATGCTATAATTATAGCCCACAACAGAATGTTCGTAATGTGGAGCTTCTATTTTACCTTGACGTGCAAAAAGGGATGCCAATTCAAAGTCTTTTTTACGCTTACAAACCAATACCCCTCCACCTAACGTAGAAATAACTTTGTTAGTATTAAAGGAAAATACTCCAAATTCTCCAAAAGTTC
>JBMZVD010000135.1:0-4116 GCA_049625305.1 Flavicella sp. | reverse complement strand
AATAATAACACTTATTAAACTAGTTTTTGATAGAAATATGTTAACCTTCAAAACATAAAATATCGATATTTGCTAAGTATTTTAAACACAAGTATAAAATATTTTAATTAGTTCTAAAAAGCTTTTCCTTTTTCATAGGAGGAGCTTTTTTTAACTCTATTTTAGTTCGCATTTATAAAACCGAACTAAAGTGTTTGTTTTAAATTCAAAAAAGAGAAAAAGTGTCGGTATTTTTGTTTCAAAATTACTTGAAAACTATACCGTATGAAACAGTTATCTAGATTCTTACTACTCCTTACTGTACTTTTTACTCATAGTTTTTTTATATACCTGCAAAGCCCCAAAAAAATAAACGACGAAAACGTTCAGGAAGCTGTTAATTTATGGATATCGAACCCTGAAGAAGCAGAAGATACCTATGGTCGTATTTCTAACTGGGATGTCAGTGCTGTGACAAATATGAATTCACTGTTTTTTTATGCAATTGAATTCAACGAAGACATAAGCAATTGGGATGTTTCAAATGTAACTTCCATGAATAAGATGTTTGCACATGCACACAAATTCAATCAAGACATCAGTAAATGGGATGTCAGTAAGGTAACCGATATGGAGAAACTCTTTCGCAACAACCTAAACTTTAATCAAGATATCAGCAGTTGGGACGTATCGAATGTAGCCAATATGAACGGCTTATTTTTGGGGGCTGCCTCGTTTGACCAAAATATTGGAAACTGGAATGTTTCAAAAGTAACGAATATGAACAGTATGTTTGCCAGAGCTTCAAAATTCAACCAAGATATTAGTGGTTGGGATGTCAGTAATGTCAAAGTAATGGTGACTTTTTTTCAAGATGCCGATGCCTTTAGCACCGAAAACTACGATAGATTTTTAAAAACAATTAGTTCATTGAACTTACAGAAAGATGTTTACTTGAGTGGTGGACCTGCCTATTGTGAATCTAAATACAGGCAGCAACTTATCGATCAGTTCGATTGGGAAATATCTGACCAAGGTAAATCTGAAGACTGTAGTTTTTCTCTTGAAATCTCAAGCTTCAATGAATTAAAATTGGATATAGCACCAAACCCAGCACAAGATTATTTAAATATAACCATCGATGAATATGTACATTATACTTGGTTTGACACTCGTGGTAAAAAAATTAAACGTGGAAATTTAGAAAAAGGAAATCAACAATTGGACATATCAAGTTTTTCGGTGGGTACTTATGTGCTACAACTTGTGTTTGATCATAAAATAATTTCTAAAACCATCATAAAGCAATAAATCGGTTTAAATAGGTGAACCTATATACAACGGAATACCACAGTAAATAATAATCCCTTAAATAAAATAAACACTTCGTGATTGCTGTTAATCTCAATAGCAATCGCTTATTTTATGTGTTGACAAAACTATAACCTAGATACATCACTTGAGCTCTTGTTTATGCGCAACCAAAACATGTAAATAGGCAATACTTCAAGATCGTGTAAGCAAACAAAAGTTAATAGAAATAGATACTGTTGGTTATCTTGCAACAAAAACATAACAGTAATGCCCAAAACCGAAATCAAATCAATCGCTGCAAAAGGCACACTCAACATCAGACAGCAAGTCATGTGGCCTGATAGAGACATTTCCTATGTTCGACTTCCTGAAGATTCAAAAGGGTTGCATTACGGATTGTTTCTAGATGGTGTTTTGATTTCTGTCGTTTCACTTTTTAAAAATAAAGACGGTTGGCAATTTCGAAAATTTGCTACCCTACAAGATCAACAGGGCAAAGGCTATGGTAGTAAGTTACTTCACTATGTACTTGCTATTGCAGAAAGAGAAAAAGCCACTAAAATTTACTGCAATGCTCGTGTAGAAAAAATCAATTTTTACACAAGTTTTGGACTAGTACCCACTAAAAAGACATTTGCAAAGGGAGGTATTTCTTATGTGGTGATGGAAAAAATAACTTGTAACAATTAACTAGACCTCAACTGTCGTTTTTACAGCCACCACTTTACTTTCAATTTTGGTTTCCGTGGCCACCATTTGTGCTACAGGACAAGCTTTGGCTTGTTCGTAGAGCGCTTGCATTTGAATTTCTGATATTTCCTTTTCTACCGAAATTTCTTCATGTATAATTTTTTCTATACCTGTAGCTGTAAACCTAGTTTTCTCAGTTACAGTCACATTGATTTCTCCCAAATTCCATTCTTTTTTTTCTGCAAAAACACGCAATGTAATCGCCACGCAGGTTCCTATCGCTGTCAAAAAATACTCTACAGGAGTCGGTCCTTGGTCCTTTCCACCTTTTGCGACAGGCGTATCAACAAAGTATTTGTGTTCTCTACTTTTGGCTTCAGCTCTATAATTATCCGTAGAAAGGGTAATGGAAGATGTGGGCATGCCTCTTATTTTTGAAAATTGGGTGCTGCAAAAATACATAATAAAATCACACGACTCATAAAAGGATAATCTGCAACAACTTTAAAAAATAGAAAATTGAGACTGGGTGGTAAACTCCTCTAGGAATTTAACTCCTTTGTAGGAATTTCCTTTTGAGTTGAGTTTGGGGCTCCATACTGCAATGGCATAATGTCCAGGATGCACTGCGATGATCCCTCCACCAACACCACTTTTTCCAGGGAGTCCTACCTCAAAGGCAAACTCACCCGACTCATCGTAGAACCCACAAGTTTGCATCAAGGCATTGATTCGCTTGGCTTGGCTTTTGGTCAATACCTGACTAGGAACTAACACACGAGTTCCCTCATTGGCCAAAAATAAAAACAGGCGCGAAAGGTCTTTGCAACTCATTTCCAAAGAACACATGTCAAAGTAAAACTGCAATACATCCAGTGCTTCGTTCTTGATATTTCCAAAAGATTTTAAAAAATAACAGAGCGCAGCATTGCGATAGCCTACGTCCATTTCGGAGGCCGCAATCTTTGCTGAGTAGTCGATAGTATCATTGCCAGAAATACTGCGTACAAATTCCAAAAAGTCCTTTTTAGGATTTTCTAAAACACTGTACAAAATATCCGCTACTACAATGGCTCCTGCATTGACAAAAGGATTTCTCGGAATACCATTGTCTGATTCCAATTGCACCAACGAATTGAAAGCAGTTCCCGATGGTTCCACTCCTACACGTTTCCATATGTCTTCTCCTTCAATACTATAAGCCAAACACACAGAAAGTACTTTTGAAATACTTTGAATGGAAAATTTCTCGTCGCTGTCACCAATTCCGAAACTACCCTCTTTCAAGGTAGTAATATGCACTCCAAATTTTGAGGGATCGATGTTGGCCAATTCAGGTATATAATCAGCCAAAGCTCCTTTGCCTTTGAGCATCTTTATCTTTTGGTAAGCTGCTGTAATGATTGCTTCTAAATTCATGTTGTGTGTTGTGTTTATCGATTCATTAAAATAAAGAAAAAAACAGTAAAAAACCCCAAAACAAAGAAGTGTTTTGGGGTTTTAATTTACACGAAATTTATTTACTAGAAGTTATAACGAATCCCAACTCCTATAGACAGGTTGGTAAAAGCATTGAATTCGTAGTTCTCAAACTCCGTGCTTTTTCCGGCAATTTTTCCAATAAATTCATTGAATTCTCCTGATAAATAATCGAGATTTAGTGAAAATTTAATTCCTTTTGACATTCCATAATTCAGAGAAGTCCCTAACAAAAACGCATTTCCTTTCATTGTGAAATCTTCAATCCAAACACTTCTACTAATATCATTACCATTTACCTCATCTACAACTACAGATGCATAAATATCATCATCATAAATTCCAGTCATACCAATAACGTATTGAGGTTTGATATCCAATGCAAATTTCTCGTTCAAAGGAAGGGTAAACATAGGACCCACTGCAACATATGCGATGTTAATATGTATGTCATTGTCTTCAATATCATGACTAGAGCTAGACCAGTTGAGAACAGCACCCCATTGATCCGTAAAACGATACCCGAAATTCAACATACCAAAACTTCTCCCTTTTTCAAAATTTGATGCAATTTCACCCCCTGGTTCGGATGAGCCAAAAGACATTCCCATATAGACTTTCGATTCTTGTGCATTTCCAACTAATGATAATAAC
>JBMZVD010000134.1:0-4133 GCA_049625305.1 Flavicella sp. | reverse complement strand
TAAAATTTTAGATGGCGCGAATTTCACTTAAAAATTCTCTAGGGGTTTTTCCGTATTTCTTTTTAAAGCATTTCCCGTAATAAGAAGGACTAGAAAAACCGCATTTGTATACGATTTCGTAAATTTTATTATTGCTATTATGCATCAAATCTACAGATCTTCTCAATCTATAATCTCGTATGAATTCAACAGAGCTTAAACCGGTAATCGATTTGATTTTTCGGAAAAGTTGCATGCGACCAAAGTTGAGTTCTTCTTCTAATTGAGAGACTGTAAATTCAGTATTGTCAAGATTCTCCTCGATGATATCCTGAACTTTAAGGATGAATTCTTTTTCCTCTGTTTGCACTTCAGTGGCTTCAATTTCTTTGACACCTCCTGATAGAGAAAGATATTTTTTCTTCAGTTGCAAACGCAAGTCAACTAATTTTTCAATACGCAGCATCAGGTGTTCCCAATTGAAAGGTTTCGGAATAAAGGAATCAGCACCTGCCTTTATTCCCTCTATACGGTGCTCGTTTTCAGCATTGGCTGTCAACATAATGATAGGAATGTGATTGGTTTTAAGGTTCTCTTTGAGTTGCCTTGTCATCTCATAACCATCCATTTTAGGCATGATTACATCTGTAATGATAATATCAGGAATATGTTCCAATGCCAATGTCAATCCCTCCAAACCGTTACTGGCTTTGTTAATTTTAAATCTAGGACTTAAAAACTCATCCAAGAACGAACGAATTTCGTCGTCGTCCTCAACGATAAGAATCTCAATGTCTTTGAATAGGTTTTCCAATTCCATTGCATCAATTGATGGAGCTGAAGGAATGACGATATCTTCTTGGTATTGCTTACTAGTATTTTCAAGTACTTTTAAAACTTCTGTTACAGAGTCTGCATCGTCAGTTATGTTTTCTATTTGTACTGGCAATACAACATTAAATGTAGTGCCTCCATATGAAGAATCGTTTGCTGCATAAATGATACCTTGGTGTTTTTCTACAAGTATCTTGGTAAATGCCAAACCAATACCAACACCTCTATTGGTCTGAGTATAGTTTGAAGTTGATTCAAACTGGAAGAATGAGTTGAAAATATCTTCTTGTAAATTTTCTGGAATTCCAATTCCATCGTCGTTGACTTGTATCTGTATGTACTCTTGGTTGGGGTTTAATTCTTGGTTTTTGGGTAATTCTGTTGTCTTTAATGAATGGATACGAATTGATATTTTCCCCTGATCTTCAGTGTGTTTCATCGCGTTGTCAAAAAGATTGCTGATGATTTTTTCAAGTTTGTCGGGATCAAAACTCATTTCTTTCTTTTCAAGAGAGCTTTCAAATGTAAAGTTTCGATTGCTATTCTCTGCATAGCTCTCAAAATATTGTGAGAGTTCTTTGGTGAAATGGACAATATCACTATTAACCTTTTTTAATGGCAAGTGTCCTGTTTCTACTTTTCTGAAGTCGAGCAATTGAGTAATCAACTTGAGCATTCTGTTAGAACTTTTCCTCAAAATCTTTAAATACTGATCGCTGTCATCGTTTTTCGAATTCTTTGCCAATTGCTGTTGAACAGTATTGGAAATTATCGTCAAAGGATTCTTTAACTCATGTGAAATATTTGTAAAAAACGAAAGCTTGGTTTGATTTAGTTTTGTTAGATTCTCACGGTTTAATTTTTCAATTTCTAATTCTTTATTAAGAGCTTGTTTTTTAGCTTGGAATCTGAGGTAGACAAAAACCAAGGATAAAAATAGCAGGGTGTACAACGCAAAAGCCCAAGAAGTCGCATACCAATTAGACTTTATTGTAATTGGTATCGCAGTGTAGTTGTCTGACCATACACCGTCACTATTGGAAGCTTTTACTTTAAAAATATAAGAACCTGCACTTAGTATAGAATACGAAGCAAATCTTCTAGCAGATGTGGTCAATACCCATTCTTTGTCAACACCTTCCAACTTATATAGGTAATTGCTTTTCTGAGGATTGTCAAATTGCATGGCTGAAAATTCTACTGAAAAGTTATTCTGATTGGGCTCCAAGACAAGTTCACGCGTTTTTTTTGTATCGGAAGTATTTTTATGAGTTACATAGGTATTGATATTGAACTCCTCAGCTCCAATTTTAAACTTTGTGATATTGACATTTTGTTCGGTTTTGGTAACAACTATTTCTTTTGGGTCAAAAAAGGTCAAGCCTTTTTCTCCACCAAAAAAAAGCATACCATCTTTTCTCTTCCAACTCGAATTTTTTCTGAAATTATTGTCTTGTAATCCATCTCGAGCATTGAAATTCCTGAACAGGTTGGTATGCATGTCTAACATAGAAATCCCCATATCTGTACTCATCCATAAATTGAGTTCTTCATCTTCTAAAATACTATACACACCATTGTTTGATAGTCCGTGATTGGTATTGAAATAGCGAAAATTATAGGAATCAGTATTTTCTTTTTTAGGAGTCAGTTGCAGTAAACCAGCACCAAATGTTCCAATCCAAATGCGTTTATTGCTATCTTCATGAATAGCAAAAACCATGTTTTTTTGCAAGACATTTTTAGGGTCTTTGATATTGAGTTTTGAAATAACTCTCCCATCTTCATCTATTTTCAATCTGAAAAGCCCCTTGTTTTTGGTCCCTATCCAAAAGTAATCCTCACTATTGTAGAAGTTGGTTGTTTTAGCATCTTTAAGTTCGATATCATCGATATACTTAAATGTCATATTAGAACGGGATTTTTCTTCTCGAACGATTCCTCCATACACAAAATCTCCAAACCAAATATTGCCATATTTGTCTTTGTGAATCGCATCGGCTCGACTCAAAGGATAGTCATCTTTCTTGTAAGAATATAGAGTTGTTTTACGAATTTTACCTGCTTTGTCAAGTTGATGATGCTGTACTCCATCATTGATGCCTCCTGTCCACAATGAGTTGTCAGAACCATCATACATACAAGACATCACTATACTTTCAGAATTGAGTCCCCCTTTTTTGTAGATGATTGTATTTAAAAACAGGTGTTTGTTTTCAATGTGTAAATTCTTGAGTCCATGGTTGTAGGTTCCCATCCATATTTGTCCACTATCATTACCTGTTATTTGATTGACGTCTCTTACTTTGTTTTTATTTGTTTTGCTGTCAACTATGGAAGAAAAAGGTTTTGGGTACAAATTCATTTTGTGCAATCCCCCTCTGAAAGTTGCTATCCATAAAACACCTGTTTTGTCTATCAGCATTTGTCGGTATTTGCCGTATATATGAGATTCTGGATTAAAAAAACGTTTGATAATTTTTATGTTTTTATCTTTGGGGTTTATATAACCTATGGCTTCATTCCAAGATACAAACCAAATTTTTCCATCTTTCGAAAAATCAATGTCGTTAATTTTAGTAGTCTTAAAGTCCGAGTTTGTGTAGAGTACTTTTTGATAAGCACTATTGTTAGCATCTTTAGGAAGGTCAGTTAATAGTAAGGATATATTTTTTTCGTTTATAACATACGTGCTACCATCAGGGTGTGATTTTATTCGTACTATCCGATCTTTCCAGTTAAGTGTATTAAAATTCAATTTTTTTCCATCCTCAGAGAGTTTTGTAAAGATGATTTTTTTGGTCAAATAGCATAGAATTTCACCTTTTGAATTTTGAAATAATTTTTTAGTTTTTTTTAAGGTATCACTTGATGTAATATTTGTAACTTCAAAATTATCGTTCAATTGAATTTTTAAAATATTAGTTGTGCTACTGAGCCAAACAGTGCCCTCATAAAATTGATCAACTAAAAAATCCTCAAATTCAATAACCCCTAATTGCGTTAGGTCAATTGTTGTAATTTTGTTTTGTCGCTTTGAATATACGTTCAAGGCATTGATGTTGAGAATCCAAATATTTCCAAATTTGTCTTCGTCAACTTTGATGATTTGATTCGTTGCTAGTGATTTTGATGGGGTAAGCTCGTTGATTTCTTTAAAGAAGTAACCGTCGTACTGAAACAATCCATTGGGGGTTGAAACCCACAAATAATCTTCGTTGTCTTGGTAGATGTTTGGAACTGAGTTTTGCGTAAATCCAGTAGAGGAATTAACTTCTACAATATTATAATGTGTTTTAGAATAATTAAATTGAGCAGTG
>JBMZVD010000133.1:0-4249 GCA_049625305.1 Flavicella sp. | reverse complement strand
TATTTGGTTAGTTAAAGAGGCTCTGATTTATCAGAGCTTTTTTAATTTTACAATCTTATTGTTGTGAATAAATGCATAAAAAATGTATTTTGTGTAAAAAATATTATTCATTTGTTTGTTTTTTACCTCGCTAAGCTGAAAAAGTCATTCCTAGTACTATTACTTATAGTAAGTCTAAAATCAAATGCTCAAACTGCATTGTCAAAAACAATAGAAATCTTAAATGAAAATGACCTTTTTGTGTCAACTTATTACGACAGGTACTACACCAATGGACTGTTTGTTTCATTTAGGTTCTTAGATACTAATTCCCAAATAAAATCAAAAACAATACATGAATTGCAGATAGGCCACCAAATGTATACCCCTCAATTTCACAAAATAAAAGACAACAGTGTGGACAGACCCTATGCAGGTTACGCCTTTTTAAGCTACAACCTTTCAAGATATTATAAAAATTATGCAGTACAAGGAGGTATCGAATTAGGGGCTATCGGTCCAATCTCAAAAGCCGCTGAAATTCAAAACACTTTACATCAATTAATAGGATACCCCAAAAACGATGCATGGATAAAACAAATCCAGAATCAGATTGCCATTAATATTGAAGGTAACTACATACGTCCTTTTTCGAAAAATGAAAAACAGAAAATAGACTTTATTAGTTCTACTACATTAAAAATTGGAACCATACACACCCATTTATCTACAAACGTCTACACTAGATTCAATTTACTTGACAATTCTTTGAACCGTTTTAACAATTCTATTCTAATAAACAGCAACCTTTACCAAGAAGCAATTGCACAGCGAAAAGAATTGTTTATTTACTGCAAGCCACAAATAAACTACAACATTTACGACGCTACCATACAAGGTCGCCTCCCGAATGAAAGCAAACAGAAAGAATACACTTTGATACCTGTAAATATCGAAGTAGAAGTTGGTATAAAATACGCTTACAAAAAGATAAATTTATCATATTCTGCTATTAGGTATTCAAAAAAACTAAAAGAAATGATAGAGAACTCGAACACATATGGAGCTATCAAAATCGCATATTTGTTTGATTAATTTTCTAAAAAAGATTCATTTTTGAATCCAATTAAATACAATTTATTCTTTGCACGCGTAATGGCGGTATACAACCACCTAAAATAGCTTACACTTTGTCCCTCTGGCAAATAAGGCTGCTCTATAAAAACAGTATCCCACTGTCCTCCCTGTGACTTATGGCAGGTCATCGCATAGGAATATTTGATCTGCAATGCATTGAAATACTTATTATTTTTTACTTCTAAAAGTTTTTTATACTTAGAAGAAATATGACTAAAGTCTTTGAGTACTTCCTGATACAACTTGTTGGATTCTTCATAGGGCAACGAAGGACTTTCTGAGAGTAATGTATCCAAAAGCAATACGGTTTCAATAGGTGGATGTGATGGGTAATCAATCATTCTAATCTTTACTTCAGCAAAACGAAAACCGTACAATTCCTTGATTGCAAAAATTTCCTGAACTTCAAAAGTATCTCCATTTGCAATAAAACTAATCTCGCTGCTATCTTTCAACCAAAAATAATTGTTTTTAACAGCCATTACATGATCTCCAACAGACAAATCATTTTCTTGAGCTCTAATTTGTGTGCGAATTTGTTGGTTGTATTGATTGGCTCTTTTGTTGGAACGCACTACAATAGCAGTCTCCTCTACTCCATTATTTTGATACGAAGTGGTAATTGCATCTTGTATGTCATAACCATCTACAAGTCGCACTATATCAGGAAAGTTTAAATCAAATTGAAAATCTGATTCAGAGGAATGGGATATCATCAAACGCAGTGCAGTAGCATTTGATAAGATCCCCGAATTTTGGTGCTGACGCATCACTTCATCAAGTTCTATCAAACTCACGCACTTGTTATAATCATAGTGTAACTTATCCTCGTCTAATGCAGGACTTACAGTTAACTTCACAGGAGGAAGTTGCGCTGTATCACCTATTAAAATCAGCTTACAATTTACACCGGAATATACATAATCCATTAAATCATCTAACAGAGAACCGTTGTCAAACAATTTAGAATTACTTGGAGCATCAGGCACCATCGAAGCTTCATCGACAAAAAAAATCGTGTGGGTGTGCTTGTTGTTCTGACGTACAAACTCAACCCCTCCATTACCTGTTTTTTTGGGGTGGTATATCTTTTTGTGTATTGTAAATGCCTTTTGTTTGGCATACAATGAAATGACTTTTGCTGCACGGCCAGTTGGAGCCAACAAAACAGGTTTTTTACCAATTTTCCACAAATTATTTACAAGTGTACTAACCGTAGTCGTTTTACCTGTTCCAGCGTAACCTTTCAGCAAAAAAACTCCATTTTTCTCTTTATTAAATACAAATTCAGACAATTGTAATAGCAATTCATTTTGTGTATCTGTGGGGCTAAAAGGAAAGGACTTTAACAAGTCCTTGTAAAATTGTGATGGTGATTTTAACATAGAGGAAAATAAAGAACAAATATAGGGATTGATTTCTCTACAAAAATTTTTAAGGTAGAAAAAAAATTGTAGATTTGTCTAATTCAATTTAAATTCAAATTAAAAATGATCTTAACAATAATAGCAGGTATATTATTTACCGTTCTTGCTGCTTTCTTAATTGTAAAATACATTCCTATCAAACTTCAATGGCTTGTTTCTCTAGTGTTACTCTCTTTGGCTGGATTCTTAGGATATTCTATCTATGATAGTATCATGGGACCAATTCGTTTTAATGTTGAGAAAAAAGTTAGATATGCAAAAGTTATCAACCATTTGAGAATGATTCGTGATGCTGAAGAAGCTCACAAAACAATTACAGGAAACTACGAGAGAGATGGTCAAAGATTAATAAAATTCCTAGATACAGCACATTTTGCAATAACAAATACACACAACGAGATTGTTGAAGTTAACAAAGGAACAAAGTACCAACCAATTATGGTTGAAATTGAGCAAAAAGTTACAGATACAACAGGTTACGAATCTGTTAAAAATACTTTGTTCAAAAACAGAGACTACACTAAGATGATGCAGGTTCCAAATACAGATGCTAAATTTAAATTGAGCGTTGGATTTATCAGAAAAGTTGCTGGATTGGAACTTCCGGTATTCCAAGCAAGCGTTGACAAAGCAATTGTTTTAAAAGGAATGAGCAAAACGTTGATCAACCAAGAGAAAGAAGCGATTGGAGGAGACGAAGTAAAAGGTCCTTTTATCTCTGTAGGTTCTCTTGAAGAAGTAAATTCAAACGGTAACTGGCCTCCTTTTTATGACAAAAAGGTACAATAAAACAGAGCATAAATCGATAAACTCTATCGATTTGAAAGAAACATACTTATCCATCCAAATTAGTTTGGATGGATTTTCTTTTTTTATATTCGATCCCGATACAGCAATTTATGTAGCTCATCATGCTTATCGATTAGAACTTGAAAATCGAACGCCAGAGGGATTGTATGAAAGGGTAGAAAAAATCTTTAAAGAAAACTCACTGTTACAAGAATCTTTTAAGAAAGTTACCGTATTACACGACAATAACCTGGTCACTTTGGTTCCCGCTGAATACTTTAGCAAAGACCATTTAAAAGAGTATTTGAAGAATAACATCAAACTACTTGAGGACGACCATATAGAGTACGACAGTTTGGAAGACAAAAAAACCAATGTGGTTTATGTGCCTTACGTAAACATTAACAACCTGATATTTTCAAGTTTTGGATCTTTTGAATTTTACCATATTTCAACTCTGTTTTTAGATTTAAAAAATAGAAGCGAGAGGAAATCTGATATGTGTTATATCAACTGTTACACTCGTTCTTTTGACATGCTGATATACAAAAATGATCAATTGGTTTTTTTTAACCGATTTGAATTTAGTTCAGCTACTGACTTCATCTATTATATCTTATTTGCTCTAGAACAAAATGACTTAGATCCAAATCAGTTACCCATTGAACTTACAGGAGAGATTCAGAAGGAAAGTGATGAGTATAAAATGGCGTTTAATTATATTCGAAATGTAAGTTTTTACAACAAAGAAAACTCAAAGTTACCTGAGGTTTACAATGATTACGCAATGCATAAAAATTACATTGCTTTACACCAATATGAATTGGAAACTAAAGAATAAAAAAAGTTATTGAACCTATTGATTTTAAATCATGAGAATAATATCAGGCAAACACAAAGGAAGACGTTTAAGCGCT
>JBMZVD010000132.1:0-4295 GCA_049625305.1 Flavicella sp. | reverse complement strand
CAACCTGTAAAATCGAACAGCGCCTCCAAAACCTCCTACATGGTATTCTGTAAGCCATACCTCTTTATTTGGAAAGTCTTTATCAATAGCCTGCATTGTGGATTTGTATTTACCATCTGCATGTGAAATTGAAAATCGATAGCTGTCTTTATAATCTAAAAATTCCTTTTTTGGAGTCTTGAAATTCATTCCATTCGTTGCATACAAATGCAAAACCAGTGCATCGTAAAAAGTTTCTTTTTGTAAAGCTTTGTACCAATTAATCTGACGATCAGTACTATCCTCTACCTCGTCCAAAAAACTCTCATGTGTATAAACATGGCTAGGTAATAACACCCCAATTTTAGCATTTGGGAAATAAGTCTTTACCAAGAGAGAACGTTCCTTTGCTAAAGTCAAATAATCGTCCACATTTTTAACAACATCCTTGTATGTTCCAAAATACAACTCATTACCAAGTTCTACACACTTTAGGGAAACACCTGCTTTAAAAATCTTTTGTAACACAAAATCAGTGTCTTTCAAGGACATAGAAGATATATTAAGCACAAAAGTGGTATTTACATCGTAGTTCTTTGCAAATTTTATAAAACTTTTGAGTTCACTAGCTCCATAACGTTTGCCATTTCTTTGAATGGAACGATTGAGATTCTTGACACGTAGCTGGCTTTTTGCAGAAGCATTCTCCCATGCTTTTGCTTTGCCTGTTTTGAGATTGATATAATTAGCAACTGTACCTCCTGGATACCGAATAGTTGGACTACCTAAATCACGATAAGCCTTTAGAAAACTTGGATGATCAATGTGATAAGAGGCCGAAAAAGTATTGTTGTTGAGACCATAGGTTCCCTTTTTTAAATAAGTACCACTTTCAAACACAATTGGTTTAAATCGCAATGTTTCTTGAGCATAAAACTCTAGAAAAAAACACAAAAAAAATGGGATTAATAAAAGACGTATCATACCTAAAAAAACATTTTCGATCGACAAATAATTTACAAAAAACAAAGCAATTCGAACAGTGTGCAAATTTCTTTGTCAAAAAGTAATCTTTATTTTTTTACTATCGGTATAAACAACACATTGGTAAATTTTGATAGGTTGCAGTATCTGATTTGGATAACTCGGTGTCATGTCCAGCTTCTGCGATGGCCTCTGATACTTTTTCCAAACTTGTATTGTCAGAAAGTTGCAATTTGATTTGTTGAGAAGCTGCGCTCCAAACAGCAGATTTTACTCCTTTCACAGTCTTAGCAGCTGCTTCAATGCGTTCTTTACACATATTACAATTTCCCGATACCTTTAGCTCCTTTTCTGCATAACGTGTCTTTTTAAGTGCTATTACCAAAGAATCTTTGACTCCTTCAGCTCTTTCCACTTTAACAAATACAGGAGTATATCCAGCTTTTTCAACTTGGTTGGCTACTTTTTGAAGTGACATAACTGGCTGTGATGGGATATTAAATTGTAACATCCCTGTTTCCATCTCAATTTCAATGTCTTTGATACCTTCCAAGTCTTTGAATTTTTTATCCAAACCATAGGCACAGAAAGGACAACCCAATCCGTCTACTTTTACTGAAAATTGGTCTTTAGTTTTCTTTTGAGCTAAAAGGTTTTGTGGACTTGTGAGTACTAAAAATGTGATGATATAATAAATCGTTTTCATATTGTTTAATTTAAAGTTTAAAATATATAGCGAGTGCCTAGAAAAATACTATAATCTCTTTGTAATAGGGGGTTATTAATATTGGTGAGGGGAAATTGAAAACTCGTCTCCACCGTCAATCTTTTGATAGCATATTGTAATCCTTGTGCATACAAAAACATATAAGTTTCAGACTGAGGAAACCAACTTTGCTGAGTTTCAAAATACAAATTGATTTGCTTAACAGGATAAGTTGCTGGTAATAATGGCAAACCAAAACCCAATTTATAGCGCCATTCGTTCATCTCTGTATTGGGCATAGAAGCAAATCCTAGTTCGTTAGAAATCCCCAAATTTACGTTTTCATAACCGGCAACAAGTGCATAATATCCTTGATAAATCCCGTTGCTAATACCTATGATTTTATAATCAGATCCTGTTGGAAGCGTTTGAAGGGTTTTAGCTATGATTCGAAATGTTTTTCCCATTTGATCTTTCCTGTAAAATTGGTATTTGAACAAAAACTGTAAATCACCGAAGTTATTTTGAGAAGACGGACTGCTAACCATTGGCAAATGAATTCCGATCAAACTGTTTGATGAAGTCAAGTAATGAACTGTTATTGGAACTTTGGTAAAGATTCCTTGATTGGTTTTTCTAACTTCAGTCAAACTTTTGAGTACCCAACTGTCTGATCCCAGTAATATTGGTTTGTCAACCGTAATTGGAGGTCCTTGTGCCTGAACTTTGTTCACAAACAAAAGCATACACAAAAGACCAAATGTTATTTTTTTAAAATACATACTGTTCTTTTTTTTAATAAATTAATGTGAAAAAAACTGACCTGTAAAAAAGTCAATACAAGAAATCCTACAGTAGAAATGACTGTACAAAGACAGAAATATCTTTAAATAGATTGGGTGGTTTGTAGTTTAAAAAAGGAATCGGAATAAATTGGAATGTCTTTTCTATGCATGAAAAATAACTAGAAAAAACACGGTAATAAAACTCCTTTAAAAATGTGATTTTGAATAAAAAATCTTTTTGTAAAAAATCATGTGTCACAAAGTCAATACGTTCATTTTTACAACAAATTCTCTTCTTTACAGTATTCGATATCGCATGAATTTTGTGATTGCAGATCTTTAAGGATTTGGCACAATTAGTTTTGTTTTGAGTCTTTACTTTGAGTGTATGACAACTATCTGCATAGCCAAAAAGACGAACACTTTTTAACTCTCCTCTGCAGAAGTGCATGTCCAATGAAATTCCTATAGAAGATAGCAAGACCCAAAAAGCCAAACAAAAAGAAATAGCTTTGTATGTTGATGACATATTCACTTTGCAAATTTACAAAAAAGGAATGTATTTAAGATGTCGAACTGTCAAAAGTCATAAATATAAGCGATTCCGATTCCACCTAAATATCCATAATCTCTAAAAACATCTTCCCAAAATAAATTGTTGAGTTTCGTATTTACTGCATCATTTTTTTTGTTTTGAATTTTTAATCGTGTTTGAATACTCGAATGCTTTGCTGCAGAAACTTCTACTCGAATTTGATGCTTTTTATCTATTGAAATTGGAAATGAGTACCCTCCTCGTATCCCTAATGCATAGGTTTTCATTCCTAGACTTGCTCTTGCTTTTCCTTGTATTTGGTCAGGTATTTGGAGTGTAATTCCTGTAACTATTTCAATAAGATCATAGGGTGTTTCATTTGCCGTTAAAAAATCCAATCGAAATTCAGCACCTATATGCCATCTACGCTTTTTCCCAAATTTATATGCCATACCCATGGTATTCATCCACCCGAAGTCATATGCATTTTCAATCATCTCTATATAGTTTTCTGATACTCCTAGTTCTCTTGAAATATTTAAAATATAGTCAGAATATGGAGGTGCTAAAATACCCAAACGGTAATAGCCTTCTATTTTTTCAGAATGCAGATGCAGCCCAACATAATGCTGATAAGGTATATCTGTACCTAATGAAACGGAAAAGTCTTGACTGTAACTTTTAAAAGAATTAAAGAAGAGAAGAAATAAAGCAACATATGTTTTCATAATAATTCTTCAATTATTTTTTTAAGATAGTCAATTTGAATGTAAAAAGTGAAAAATTACACTTATAAAAACCATAAATATTGACTAGTTACATTTATCAAAAAACTTTACGCTTTATTCTCCTTCTTGGACTGGTTTTCTTCTTTTCAGGAGCAGATTTTAAATACTGAATAAATTCTCTACCTTGAAAAGTGAAGCTTGTTCCGGATTGAAGGTGGTATAAATCTATACTTTCATCCGACAAAACACGCAATTCAAATTGTTCTACAACTCCACCTTGATAATACAATTCTAATATTTTTAGGGTTGAATTGTTAGTCACATCGAAAACTTCGTATTCCCCGCTAAAATCCCAATAATCTAACAAATTAGAATTCGTAGCCAAAGAACTGTAAAATGTCTGTGAATTTTCAGCAGTAAATTTCAAGAAATTTTCAGCTTCAAAAAGGGTATATACTCCTTCAAAACTCGTTGCTGTTTTCTCCCAAAACTCAAAATCTTGTATCAAATATTCAATATTATCGTAGAACAAGGAATCGTAGTCAAAATCCCTCGTGGAATATCCGATTAAAAAATAT
>JBMZVD010000131.1:0-4355 GCA_049625305.1 Flavicella sp. | reverse complement strand
GCTCAGAACTTTTAGATATTTTGGCAGAACAGATTGCCCAACTCGAAGAAACTGTAGAGGTATTGGTCTGTGATGATTTTTCGACAGATGATGTCCGTAAGAATCAAGAAGCTTGTGACCGAAATGGGTTTTCATTTTTTGAAAATCAATCAAATTTAGGGAGCATTTCAACAAGGATTAAATTGGCTAAAAATAGTAGTTTCAATTGGCTGCTTTTTATCGATGCTGACATGTTACCAAAGACAGATGAATATGTAATTAAATACACAAATTTCATCACATTTAACAACGCTGACATTGCAATTGGTGGCTGTTGTTATGCAAACGAAATAAAACCATTTAGTCTCCGTTTGCGGTATGGGAGGAATCGAGAGGAAATAAGTGCCGAAAAGAGACAGCTGAATCCGTACAACTCCATTTTATTTGGAAACGTTTTGATAAAAAAAGAATTATTTAGTGAAGTTTTTAATGACTTTCAGGACAATGCTTATGGAGAAGACATTTACTTGTCTTCATCTCTAAAATCACTAAATAAAGATGTTGTTCATATACCAAACGAAACATATCACTTGGGACTTGAAAACAACAGAGAATTTGTTAAAAAAATTCAAAAGTCTGGAGAGATGCATGCCAGACTTGATTCTAATTTTGCATTAGATCTATCCCATAGCAAACTTGTAAGTACATATTCACTTTTAAATAGGTATATGCTACACAATTTGGTGAGATTGGCGCTGACGATCTCAAGTCCATTTCTTAGAACAGTGTTATATGTATTTGGGGCACCTATACTTTTTGTTGATTTACTGAGGTTATTCTATTTCTTAAAAGCAAAGTAAATGGAGGTCTATTTTTCAGTTGTGATACCGCTATACAATAAAGAGGCATACGTTGCAAAAACCCTAAATAGTGTGTTAAATCAAACTTATCGAAACTTTGAGGTTATCATTGTAAATGACTGTTCGACCGATAACAGTTTGGATGTCGTTAAAGCAGCTCGTGATCAACGAATAAAGATCATTGAGCACAGCGAGAATAAGGGGCTTTCTGCATCTAGAAATACAGGGATAAACGCAGCGACACACCTCTATATTGCCTTTTTGGATGCTGACGACTATTGGGATTCCACTTATTTAGAAACAATACGGAACCTTGTAAAAGAATGCCCAGACGAATCTGTTTTTGCTACCCATTACAGAGAAAATTTCAAAGGCAAATTTTTTGTTCCAAAGTCAAAACTTCCAAGTAATACTAAAGGGAAGTCAGTCGTGATCAACGATTTTTTTAAAATAAATTTGGGACTTTTGATACTCACGCAAAGTTGTATTGTGGTTCATAAAAGTGTTTTTAATAAGGCCGGGTATTACGATGAAGATGTGACTTTTGCTGAGGATATTGATTTTTTTATTCGTTGCTTTTCTGTCTACAACCTTGCATACTATAATGATATTTGTCATACTCAAAATACTTTATTGCCAGGAAGTTTGACTCATACTTCAACAAAAAATAAAATTTACCCCTCATTAGAAAAATATCTCGGCAGAACTACATCATCAGATAAGTTTATACACTTCAACATGTATTGCTTTTGCCAAAAAATAAAATCTGAAAAAAGATTTAGGGATATGAAAATTTTGCGTGAAAAAATAGATCTTAAATTCTTAAATTTTGCGCAACGCGTTTTATTGTTATCTCCCTTGTTTGTTTATCGGCCTGTAGTCGTATTTAAGAAAATTCTAAAGTCATTTGGAATTGAACTAAACTCCTATTGAAATGATAAAGCTTTCAGTTCACATGATGACATTTAATTGTGAAAAGTATATCGATCAATCACTGAAATCGGTTCTTCGTCAACAAACAACATTCCCATTCGAAGTCATTATTTCAGACGATGCTTCAACAGACAACACCTATCAAATCATTACAGATATAGCTGAAAAGCATGATTTTATCAAGCCGCATCAAAACAAAGATAATTTAGGGATATTAAAAAACTTTGTCGTAACGCTCCACAGGTGTAAAGGAGAGTATGTTTTTGACTTAGCTGGCGACGATTGGTTGTCAGACCCCTATGCGCTTCAAACTTTGGTGGATGAATTGGATCGAAATCCTAGCTATGGTTTTGTTGATAGTGGGTTTGATGTTTTCCATGAGCGTACGGGTAAAATCAAGCCGTTTTTTAATAAAAAAATACTTTTGGGTACAAAAGAAGATTACATAAGATTTCAACAGGTTTATGGAAACTATTTAATGGGTTGTTGCTTCAGAACAAAGATGCTTCTAGAAATTGTTGACTTTACACGCTACATCGAGATCGGCATAGATTACGAAGACTATCCCATCTTAACTGATCTTGTATTTCATGCGGACTTTGGATTGATCCCAAAGGCGTTAAGCGTATACCGTAAGCATCGTTTATCTCACTCAAATAACACGGAATCTTTTCTAAAAACGAAATTGTTTTTTGCTGATAAATATGACTTTTCAGAGCAAGATATTCAAAAAATACACAAGGCGCATCACAATCATCAATTACACAACGCAAGCTTAATCAGTGACAAAAAATCTGGGCGCCAACATTATAAACCCTTACAACAACCTATTCTTCGCAATTTTGTGTATTTCTTATCGAGTCAGAGTCATCTTGCACGAAGATTTTTTACCCTTTTTCGAAAAATCTAAAACTCTTTCCAAAGTAAATCACCGCCCACAACAAATACAAGAAATAGGTCCCGGCAAAAGCTATAGACGCTCCAACGACTCCATACATTTCTACAAGCAATACACTCAGGCCAAAAAACACAAGGCCTGAAATCAACTCTGATAAAACAAAGACTGTTGTTAGCTTTTTTGCGATCATAATAAATGAAACGGTAAACGAAAGCAGTTTTAAAAACGTGCCCAACAACTCCCATTTCAACAGAAAAATAGCTTCTAAAAAATTCGTCGTGTATAACAATGATATAACATCACTGCCAAACAAAAAGATTAGCAGCATCGCAGGAAATGCTACGGCAAATAAGAATTTGACACCCCAAAGAACAACTTTCAACATTTCCTGTCCTGTATTGGCTTCAACGAGTTTTGGAAGATAGTACAAGGATATTGATGAAATTGCCAAACCGCTCATAAACAGAGAAAGTCTGCTATACCCTTCCCAGTAGGAAGCAAGTTCAACCCCAGAATGTTCAACAAGTAAAGTTCGAATTGTGATAAGTACAGAGGGAAACACGATTGCTGCAACTGCTGACATTGCTGTAAATGACAGTACTGGTTGAAATACAAACAGACGAAAAGGTTTATCGAAAAGCACTCGACCAAAATGCCACGATTTACGAAGATGAAAACAATAGGTCAAAAGCAAGATCACACTTGGAACAAAAACACTCAAGATTAGCCCAATCTTATTTGCATAATAAATCAAAGCGGTAGAGACTCCCAAAGTCAACAGAGCAGAAATCAAAGTTGATTGCACGATGATTTTATACGATTTCAAACCATGAAAAA
The DNA here is from genome assembly GCA_049625305.1 of Flavicella sp. Classification (GTDB taxonomy): domain Bacteria; phylum Bacteroidota; class Bacteroidia; order Flavobacteriales; family Flavobacteriaceae; genus Flavicella. The sequence continues at coordinate 848 of JBMZVD010000131.1, read as the reverse complement.
AGGATTGCATCAGGGTATGAAAAACAAAGCAGAGCAAACTCAACACAATCCCCCCTGTAAGCCAAGGAATAAGATTACGATCGTTTTCACCCAGCTGTAAAAGATCCAAGATTTGGTCGTATAGAATAAAATAAAGAGCAGTGGAAATAAAAAATCCAACGAGCATAAGTGATAAGCATGACTGTAAAATAAATGTTTGACGGTTTTTATATTCTCCTGAAAGGTACTTCACCGCACCTTCATATACCCCTGCCCCGCTGATTTGCTGAAGGATTGTGAATACACTTTTTAAATTACCTACAAATAACAAAGCAGGAGAGCCTAAAAGTACAACAATCACTTTGTTGATAATAAGTGAAGAAATGGCTTTGACAAACTGCGCAATCCCGTTTAGAACTGTGTAAAACGTCCCTTTTGAAATCATCAGTTGATCAGCTTTTCGAGAATGGAGTAGTTTGCGATGTTGATCTTATAAAAATCATGGGTCAGGGTGCTCCCCCCAAAACTCTCTTTCCAATAACTCAATGTATGATTAAGCACTCGACCATTGTCCTCGTTGGAGTGACCAAAACTAAAATAATCAAATGCGCTACTTTTCTCTTGAATAATATGAGCAAATAGTGCAGAAAGTGCATCCGTAGATTTCCCGTGAGGGGTTGCAGAAATATACTGTGCCAAAGATGTTTTTGTGGTATTAAATAAGGTTGTTCCGCCGAGAATTTTATCTCCTTCATAAATATCGTATTGTTTGATATGTTCTGGAAATGTATCTTTTAAGAACTGAATTTCTTGGAGAGAATGTACGGGTGTACCCCCATGGCTAATCTGCAAATTGGGAATTAGGACCT
>JBMZVD010000130.1:0-4589 GCA_049625305.1 Flavicella sp. | reverse complement strand
AACTTTTCAGGATCAATTGTGCCCAATACTTCTTTTTTTTTGTCGATTCTTAATGATTCGAGGTGAACATTATAAACACGAATAGTGTCTTCCTTAATTTTAATATCTGCAAAAATAGCATTATTTGAGGTTTTATTAAAACTAAGATTTCCACTATTTATAATTTTGTGTTTGGAAAGTATGGCTTGACCAATTTTACCTCCGTTATGACGAATATATTGGTACCTATATTCTTTAATTTTCTTTACATTTTTATGATATTCCTGCAAACAAACAATGTCAGAGTTCAAATCCTTGATAAATTTTTTTAAATCATCCTCAATTCCTTTTTTTGATGACCATTTGTAAAGATTGAACAATCTTACATTGTATGATAGCAAGCTGATTTCATCTTTTGTGTTTTCTGTTTGAATTTCAATTTGATAAAGAGAGTTGATGTGTTGGTATCCAACTAATAATACCAGTCCAGAAATAAAAAACTGCTTTTTTAACCGAACTATCCAGTAAACACAAAAAATAGTATTTACAATCAAAAAAATAGGAGTCAACACGCTAAAAACTGAAAGCAGTTCAAAGGTTTTAGGCTTAATGTATGGTGTAATGCAGCTGATTAATAGCAGTGTGGCAAAAATTGAATTTACAAGGTATAGACAGCTATCAATAAATGATAATTTCTTCATTATTAATTCGTTAAAGGTTGTTTTTGCCTTGTCTAAAAAGAATATCTTTTTCCTTTTTACTCAATGAATCGTACCCTGATTTACTTATTTTATCTAAAATTGCATCGATAATTTTTTGATTGTTGACAGAACTAGATTCCTTCTTTGTCTCATGATTTTTATAAACTGTTTTCATTACAGGCCTTTTTTTAAAAAGGTTTGTAAAAGGATTTTGAATTGAAATCGTTTTATTTCCTTCAAAGTAAATTTGGAAAAAACCAAACAAAGCACCTCCAAGATGCGCTATATGACCACCAGCATTGCTAGAGGGTATTTGTATGATATCCAATGCAATAAAAATAGCGGCCAATTTCCAAAGTTTTACATAACCGATAAATCGAAAGCGCAATTCATAGTTAGGCATGTATGTTGTGATTCCAATAAAAATAGCCATAACCGCAGCTGAGGCCCCTACTAATATAGAATTGCTGTTTTTTAGAGTAGGGAAAAAGGCATAGCTCAGTAAGAATAAAATACCGCCAAAAGCAGTTCCATACCAATAAAAATTTAATAACCTTTTAGGAGTAAAATACTCAACAAATAAATTACCCATATAATAGAGTATTATCATGTTGGTTAATAGATGAAAAAAACCAGCATGCATAAAACCATAACTCAATAAAGACCATGGTTTGAAAATAAATTCTGAAGTATCTGAAGACAGAGCGAAACCATCTATGATAATGTTACCTGAAGTTCCGGTGAGATATACGAGAGTATTTATAGCAAAAGTAAGTACAAAAACGATACAGTTTAACGTAATTAGTTTTTCGACTATCGTCAGTCGTCGGTATTTGTTTAGAAGCGTTTGTACTTGATTCATATCGATCTGTAAAATAGATTACAAAAAAACTAAAATACTATATTTTTTGAAAGTTACCTATGCTTAGTTCCATCTTTTGAACTGATTTTGTTTCCAGTACCAAGCGATGCAAAAGCCTATAATTGCTCCCCCAACATGCGCAAAATGTGCAATATTTCCAATGGAGTAACTGGTAACACCAAAAAACAAATCAGCGACTATCATGAAAGGTATAAAATATTTTGCAGCGATGGGTACAGGTAAAAATATCAAAGCCAATTTTGCGTTCGGAAAAGACAAGCCAAAAGCAACTAACACACCATAGATAGCTCCTGAGGCTCCTACAGCAGGAGTGTGGTATAAGCTATAAAATTCTGACAATTGTTCAGCAGTTAAACTCACCAAATTTGGATTGTATCTTCTGGTGTCAAGTAAATCTTGTATTTCATAAGTAGTCATACCGTCAGCTAATAATTGTTCATACAAACCATTGAATTGGTAATAATTGGCCAAGGTGTAAATTACACCGGCTCCAATACCTGCTGAAAAATAAAAGAACAAAAAACGATTGCGACCCCACATTTGTTCGAGTGGAGTTCCAAAAGCCCACAATCCATACATGTTAAAAAGAATGTGAGAAAAACTACCGTGCATAAAAAGATGAGATACGTATTGCCAATAGCCAAAACTATCATTTTCAGGGAAGTGCAAGGCCAATAAATGTTGTACGTCAATCCCTTTGAACAATTGAGGAGCGATAAACAATATCACATTGATAATAATCAGATGCTTGATGCTTTCTGTTATTTTTTCCATATTGTGTTTATTTTATTTTAAATAGCTTGTCTAATTCGCTAATTGTAAGTGTTTCGTATATTTTTTTTCCAAATGGAGAAAGAGTAGGCTCTTTGCAAGTAAATAAATCATTGACCAACGTATCTCTTTCTTTACTTGACAACTTGCTTCCAGTTTTGATGGCTAGTGATTTTGAAAGTGATTTGGAAATTGTATCGAGTTGACTAAAACTTGTTTCAGGTATTTCTTCCTTAACATCATCCAACAATTGCTCTAATATAATTGAAATTTGACTCTCTGTGATACTTGTAGGTATCCCTTTAATCAAAATATTTGAGTCATTTTTGATGTCAAAAACAAATCCTGTATTTTCTAAGTCTTCCTTCAGGTTGGAAATGATTTCTATTTCTTCTCTGTTGTAGGATAATTCAACAGGAAATAACAACTGTTGGCTCGCTGCTTCTTTTACAGTGATGTTTTCTAGAAATTCCTCGTATAGGATTCTTTGGTGTGCTAAATGCTGATGGATTATTACCACGCCAGATTTTATGGTGCTTAGAAGGTATTTATTGTGTATTTGAAAAGTTTTCCCTTCACTTTGAATTTCTTCTCCTTTGTCTAAAGGAATTGAAGTCTGTACCATTTCTTCTTCATGGGGTTTTATCCCCTCATACAATGATTCCCAATTCTCAGTTGATGGTTTTATGGGATAACTAGGAATGTTGGAAGTATATGAAGAAGGTTTTGCATCTTTGTCTACTTCAAAAGGGTTGAAATTGGGGTTTACACTGATTTTAGGAGCTTCACTGTATTCTTTTTTCTCAAATGCATAAGGAGTATCCATTGAGGCATCTCTATTAAAATCCAATACAGGTGATATATTGTATTGTCCTAAGCTATGCTTCACTGCAGAACGAATAATGGCATAGAGTATCTTTTCATTATCAAATTTGATTTCAGTTTTTGTGGGATGTATGTTGATATCTATACTTTCCGTGGGTACATTGAAATACAAAAAATAAGAAGGGTGGTATCCTGGTCCTAATAGCCCTTCAAATGCACTTGAAACGGCATGATGTAGGTAGGCACTTTTGATAAAACGATCGTTTACAAAAAAGAATTGTTCTCCTCTTTTTTTCTTTGCAAATTCTGGTTTGGCAGCAAAACCTGAAATTTTTATAACATCCGTTTCTTCAGAGATTGGAACGAGTTTTTCGTTCGTTTTTCCACCGAATATAGCAACAATACGTTGTTTGGGATTTCCCGCCTGTAAATTGTAAATTTCAGCATTGTTGTGATTCATCGAAAAACAGATGTCGTTGTGAGCCAATGCTACCCTTTGAAATTCATTGACGATATGACGAGTTTCGATGCTGTCTGATTTTAAGAAATTACGCCTAGCAGGTATGTTGTAAAACAGGTTTTTAACCGCCGTGCTTGTTCCTACAGGAGTTCCAATGGCATCTTGAGATACAATACTACTTCCTTCTATTTTTATACAAGTTCCTAGCTCCTCATTAGCTTGCTTTGTTTTGAGTTCTACGTGAGCTATGGCTGCAATAGACGCCATCGCTTCTCCACGAAATCCTTTGGTGTTTAAATTGAAAAGATCTTGTGCATCTTTTATTTTTGAGGTTGCATGCCTCTCAAAGCACATACGGGCATCGGTAACACTCATCCCTTTACCGTTATCAATCACTTGAATTAGTGATTTTCCGGCATCTTTGATAAGTAATTTAATATGGGTAGCACCAGCATCGATTGCGTTTTCTAATAATTCTTTTACAACTGATGCCGGTCTTTGAACTACCTCACCAGCAGCAATTTGATTGGCTACATGATCAGGTAGTAATTGAATGATATCTGTCATTAAATAAGTCTATGTAATTCAAAAATATAGGCACAAATACCTACAAGTATTGCGATGATAATCGCCAAACGCTTATTTGTTTTTGCGTCAGAAGAAGAATGTTTGGATTTGACCCAACTGTTTTTTAAGTTGTTTTTGGTCAAGGTAACACCATATTCATGAGCTCCCTCAGCGTTGTCATGTTTATATTTTGCTTCCAATTGTTGCAAACGCTCTTTCCTTTCATCATAATAGCGAGGTTTGTAATTGAAAACGTAATGTGCTCTTTGTTTAAAAGGAGTTCCAAACATATTGTTGAAGTATTGTGATACTTTCAAAATTAAACAAAAAACAGGTGAGATAAAAATCCCAAGGTATAAATGTTAATATGTTTTGTTATGGTTAGCTAATAGAAGCCAGTCAA
>JBMZVD010000129.1:0-4628 GCA_049625305.1 Flavicella sp. | reverse complement strand
TTTCCAGGAAATTACTCAGATTACAGAGCTTATGAAGATTCAAAACCCAAAGAATCAAAGGTTAAAAAAGAAGCGGTTGTGGTTGAGGTTAAAAAAGAAAAACCAAAAGGACAACTGACGTATAATGAAAAACGAGAATATGGAACTTTGGAATCTGATATTGCGAATTTAGAAAAGAAAAAGGAACGTATAGAAATGCAATTTGCCAATGGTGAAGTTGCTGATGAAGAAATCAATGAGGTCTCTTTAGAGCTTCAAAGAATAATTTCTGAAATTGACCATAAAGAGGAGCGTTGGTTTGAGTTGTCTTCAAAATTGGAAGGGGAATCATAATGAAATTCCTTCCAAAGAAAAACGTTTACTACTCCTAAATAAGTTGCTTTTTTTACTGATGTTTACTCGTTTTTTAACAGAGCATCCCAACCTTGCGCTGTTAACTCCATTTTTTGATTGGCGCGAGTCACTAGGTTGATTCCTTCGTTTTTATCTGTCATATGACCGATTATTGAGAAGTTAGGGTTTCCTTTGATTTTTTCAAAATCCTCTTGTTGAATTGTAAATAACATTTCATAATCTTCTCCTCCATTCAAAGCTATAACAGTACTGTTCATATTGAATTCTTCAGAAGTTGAAATTACTTGAGGATCTAATGGTAATTTGTCCTCGTAGAGGTTACAACCAACCTCTGAATTTTTACATAAATGAATGATTTCAGAAGACAAACCATCAGAGATGTCAATCATACTAGTAGGTTTGACCTTTAACTTGCTTAAAATTCCAGAAAGATCTTTTCTAGCTTCTGGTTTTAATTGTCGTTCTACCAAATAAGTATAAGGCTCTAGGTCCGGTTGTGCATTTGGATCGACAGCAAAAACTTGTCTTTCTCTTTCAAGAACTTGAAGCCCAAGATAAGCAGCTCCAAGATCACCTGTCACTACCAATAAATCATTTTCTTTGGCCCCATTCCTATAAATAATATTTTCCTCCTTTGCGCTACCTATTGCAGTGACGCTTATCAACAAACCAGTTTGAGAAGATGTAGTATCTCCTCCTACTAAATCAACTTTGTAAGTATCACAAGCTAATTTTATTCCTGCGTACAATTCTTCAATTGCTTCTAAGGTAAATCTATTTGATAGAGCTATAGAAACAGTGATTTGATTGGCAGTACCATTCATCGCGTAAATATCAGATAAGTTGACCATCACTGCTTTATAACCTAAATGTTTTAAAGGCATATAGCTGAGGTTAAAGTGTATACCTTCAATCAACAAGTCTGTAGTGACCAATGTCTTTTGGTCCTTATTGTCTAAAATAGCAGCATCATCACCAACACCCATACTAGTTGAAGTATGTGTTTTTTTGAAATGTTTTGTCAAGTGTCTAATCAATCCAAACTCTCCAAGTTCAGCAAGACTTGTTTTACTAGGTGATTTATCTTCTAACATATTTACAGAATTTTAATTTTACAAAAATCCTTCTTTTTTTTGAGTTTACCCAATTTTTGTAGAAAATCAGTGAATACTTTGATAATCAGTGTTTAAAAAGTGTTTGTTGCTGAATATTTGATTTTTTAATCTCAAAATTTTAAGAATTTCTTACAGATAGTGGTTTTGTTTTAAATTAATTGCAACAAACAAATAAAATGAACCTACTTTTCTTTCAAATTTCTCAACATATCGTATCTTTGCACTCACTTGTCAAAAGATAAAGGTACTATTATGATAAAAGTTTCTGACATAGCAAAAAAGAAGGTCATTGAATTGATGGCGGAGGACGGCTTTGATACCACTACTGATTTTGTACGTGTAGGCGTAAAAAGTGGCGGTTGTTCAGGTCTATCTTACGACTTAGACTTTGACAAGATTATCAAAGATGAAGACAAAGTTTTTGAAGACAATGGGGTAAAGATTGTTGTTGATAAAAAAAGTTTTTTGTATTTGATTGGAACAACCCTGGAGTATTCTGGTGGATTGAATGGAACGGGATTTGTTTTTAACAACCCAAATGCGAGTAGAACATGTGGCTGTGGAGAATCATTTTCTCTCTAATTAATAACGATTTTTGATACCTAATATATGTCAAAGTATACAGAAGACGATTTAAAGAAAGAACTGGAAACTCAAGAATATGAGTACGGTTTTTACACAGATATTGAATCTGAAACATTTCCCAAAGGATTGAATGAAGAAATTGTTCGCGCAATATCTAAAAAGAAGAATGAACCAGAATGGATGACAGACTGGCGACTGGATGCTTTCCGAATTTGGGAAAAGATGGAGGAGCCAGAATGGGCAAATGTCAACTATGAAAAGCCAGATTTTCAAGACATTAGCTATTATTCGGCACCTAAAAAAGCAGATCCTAACAAAACGTTGGACGATGTGGATCCAGAATTGTTAGAGATGTACAAAAAATTAGGAATTTCTATTGATGAACAAAAGAAGTTGCAAGGGGTGGCTGTAGATATTGTTGTCGATTCAGTTTCAGTTGCGACTACTTTTAAGAAGACCTTAGCAGAAAAAGGAATTATCTTTATGCCTATTTCTGAGGCGATTCAAGAGCATCCAGAATTGGTAAAAAAATACATGGGAACCGTCGTTCCTAAAACCGATAATTTTTATGCTGCTTTAAACTCAGCGGTATTTACTGACGGATCTTTTTGTTACATTCCTAAGGGAGTGAAATGCCCAATGGAGTTGTCCACTTATTTTAGAATTAATGAAGGAGGAACAGGGCAATTTGAGCGAACTCTTGTTGTGGCTGATAAAGATAGTTATGTAAGTTATTTGGAAGGATGTACAGCCCCTGCTCGTGACGAAAATCAATTGCATGCAGCGGTTGTTGAATTGATTGCCTTGGACGATGCAGAAATTAAATATTCAACAGTACAAAACTGGTTTCCTGGTGATAAAAATGGTACAGGTGGGGTTTTTAATTTCGTAACCAAAAGAGGTATTTGTGAAACGAATGCAAAAATTTCATGGACTCAAGTAGAAACAGGCTCTGCAGTTACTTGGAAATATCCTTCTTGTGTTTTGAAAGGAAACAATTCAGTAGGTGAATTTTATTCCATAGCTGTTACCAATAACTTCCAACAGGCGGATACTGGTACTAAAATGATTCACTTAGGTAAGAATACAAAGAGTACCATAATCTCAAAAGGTATTTCGGCAGGAAAATCACAAAACAGTTACCGTGGTTTGGTTCAAATAAATCCAAGGGCTACTAATGCACGTAACTTTTCACAATGTGACTCATTGTTGATGGGAGATCAGTGTGGAGCACATACATTCCCTTATATTGAGGCAAAAAATACTTCAGCTCAGATAGAACACGAGGCAACTACTAGTAAAATTGGAGAAGATCAATTATTTTATTGCAATCAAAGAGGTATTGACACAGAAAAGGCTATCGCTTTAATTGTCAATGGATTCAGTAAAGATGTATTGAATAAATTGCCAATGGAGTTTGCAGTAGAAGCACAAAAATTATTAGAAATCAGTTTAGAAGGATCCGTAGGATAAAAAAATATGACCATGTTAAAAATAGAAAATTTACAAGCAAATATAGATGACAAAGAAATCCTAAGAGGATTGAATATAGAGGTGAATGCTGGTGAAGTACATGCCATTATGGGACCAAATGGTGCTGGTAAAAGTACTATGGCCTCTGTGATTGCAGGTAAAGAAGAATATGAAGTTACAGGAGGTACCATCGAATTGAATGGTGAAGATATCAGTGAAATGGCACCAGAAGAGAGAGCGCATGCTGGAGTATTTTTGTCATTTCAATATCCTGTTGAAATTCCAGGAGTAACGGTGACAAACTTTATCAAGTCATCTATCAATGAATCTAGAAAAGCACAAGGCTTGGAAGAAATGCCTGCTAAGGATATGTTGAAGAAGATTCGTGAAAAGTCTGAATTGTTAGAAATTGATCGTAAATTCTTATCACGTTCTTTAAACGAAGGTTTTTCTGGAGGAGAAAAGAAGCGTAACGAAATCTTTCAAATGGCTATGTTAGAGCCTAAGTTGGCGATTCTAGATGAAACAGATTCTGGATTGGATATCGATGCTCTACGTATCGTTGCAAACGGTGTCAATAAATTGAAATCCAAAGACAACGCAGTGATCGTTATCACGCACTACCAACGTTTGCTTGACTATATTGTTCCTGACTTTGTACATGTATTGTACGATGGTAAAATCGTAAAATCAGGTACCAAAGAGTTGGCTTTAGAGCTTGAAGAAAAAGGGTACGACTGGATCAAAGAGGAGTTGAACGCATAATTTCTAACTATGGAATTTAAAGAAAAAATAGCCTCTTCCTTTTTGGCTTTTGAAAATCAATTTGACGTTGATACAAATTCAACGGTTCACGAAATTCGTAGCAATGCTTTTCGTGACTTTGAACAAAATGGTTTTCCATCAAAGAAAGATGAAGAGTGGAAATATACAAGTCTGAACAGTGTTTTAAAACACGATTACAATATTTTCCCAAAAGCAGACCAGCCGCTTAACTATGCAGATATCAAACAATATTTTTTAAACGAAACTGATTGTTATAATTTGGTATTTGTAGACGGTAAATTTAGTTCTTATCTGTCTGAAACTACTCACGACGAA
>JBMZVD010000128.1:0-4682 GCA_049625305.1 Flavicella sp. | reverse complement strand
TCACCGCCTTTTTTTTGAATCCCTTACTATGAATGTAGTAAGGGATTTTTTTTGCGGTGTTTTAATCTCTTAAACGAATATTATGATTATGAGTTCATACTACTACTATCTTCCAATTTGGACAAAAAGTTTATTTTTTTAATAAATCTTTTTATTGTTTTGTGTTGCAACATTGTTGCATTTAACTATATTTGCAGCATATTTAAAACATAAACAATCATAAAAAATGAAAAAATTATTGAATTTATTGGTAGTACCAATGTTGGCTGGATTGGTATTTACATCTTGTGAAAAAGATGGAGTTGATGAACACGAGCATGAGCTTATGACAACTTTGATTTACAAGTTAACAGCTGAAGGAAAAGAAGATGTAGTATTTACATTCGAAGATTTGGATGGTGAAGGAGGGATGACACCTGAATATGATCAGACAGGAACTTTGGTAGCTGGTACTACATATGCAGGTTCTATTACCATCTTAAATGAGGCTGAACATGAAGAACATGAAGGAGAAGATCATGAAGGAGAAGATCATGAAGGGGAAGATCATGAAGGAGACATGACAGATCCTCATTTCAATGTTACTTTGGAAATTATTGAAGAAAAAGACGATCACCAATTTTTCTATACTAATGTAACAGGTGCAACAATTTCTTACGCTGATAAAGACAACAATAATTTGGCTTTTGGTCTGGAGTCTTCTTTTGTTACTGAAGAAGCAGGTCCTACTTCATTTACAATTACTTTGATTCACATGCCAAACAAAAGTGGAGTAGGAGTTCTTGGAGGTGATATTACAAATGCAGATGGAACTACTGATATTGAAGTTACTTTTTCTGCTGACGTAGAGTAATTAATTTATAAATTTGCATCTTAATAATTAGAGAGATTTAGGTGTATATGAACAAAATAATTTTATTTTGTGTTGCTTTTTTAGCTTCACTTTCAATTTGTCAGGGACAGTCATCTTATATTTCTATCAAAGGTTGTGTTTGTGACGAAGTTACCAAACTTCCCATTCCATTTGTAAATGTTATTGTGCAAGAAACTTATTCCGGTACAATAACTGATGAAAACGGAAAGTTTGCATTAGACAGTTTGAAGATTGGTGAATACCACCTTCATTTTTCACATATTGGATGTGAAGCTAAACAAGTTTTTTTAGACTCTAAAAGAGATACCATTTTAACATTGGAATTATCTCATTCGGTAAACTCTCTTGGAACGGTTAATATTTCAGGTAAAGAACGTAGTTTGACGAATGTACCAAATGTCGTTATAAACCGAAAAAAAATCGAAGACAACACCAATCAAAACCTTGCTAGTTTGTTGGCACATGAAACAGGTGTTTCACTTCTAAAAAATGGTTCAGGTATTTCAAAACCTATTGTTCATGGTTTGTATGGAAATCGTTTGTTACTATTAAACAACGGTGTTGCCTTAAGTGGCCAACAATGGGGAAATGACCACGCTCCAGAGATTGATCCTTTTGCCGCAGACAAAATTACTGTTGTTAAAGGGGCGAGTGCTATTGCTTATGGAGGAGGAAATTTGGGAAGTGTCGTTTTGATAGAACCCAAGAGAATTGTAAAAGAACCTCATTTTCATGGATTGTTAAACTATGCTTATGAATCCAATGGACGTGGAAATACTTTCAACACGAGATTTGAAAAGGCGAGTGATTCTTTGGCTTGGAGATTTACTGCTACAGTAAAAAATTACGGAGACAGAAAAGCTCCAAATTATTATTTAAATAATACAGGAACTGAAGAGGCAAACCTAGCATTTCAACTAGAAAAGTCATGGAATGATAAAACTTATCTAGATGTTTATGCTAGCTCCTTTAATTCTAGGTTGGGATTACTTAGAGGATCAATTCTAGGAAATACAACTGATTTGGAATATGCTTTGAGACAAGATATTCCTTTTTTTACAGAGCCTGATTTTAGTTCTGAGATTGAGGCACCTAAACAGCACGTATCACATCACTTTTTAAAAGCAAAACTCAAACATCAATTTAATGAAGCGGAGTCGGTTGAAGCTGTATTAGCAGCTCAAATAAACGATCGTAAAGAGTTTGACATTCGAAGGGGAGGAAGATCAGATACTCCTGTTATGAACCTCTTACAATACACGTTTAATATCGAGTCAAAATACAATCGTACTTATTCGAATGATTGGAAATTACAATTAGGCAACCAATCGGTATTTACAGACAATACAAATGTAGCAGGGACAGGTACACTTCCCTTGATTCCTAATTATTTTTCATTTAAAAATGGGATTTTTGGAGTTTTGACAAGAGATTTTGAACGTTCATTCTTGAGTTTTGGAGCACGATATGATTATGAGTTTCAAAATATAGCATACAACGATAGAGATATCCAACGTTCTGTCTTGAAGTTTGATAATCAATTTCACAACATGAGTGCTTCATTAAGTTATAAATACGAAATGACTCCAACACAATCATTGACATTAAATTCGGGCTTCGCATCAAGAAACCCAGCTATTAATGAATTGTACAGTTATGGATTACACCAAGGAGTCAGTGGTATAGAGGAGGGAGATTTTGATTTGAAGGTGGAAAAAGCCTTCAAAAACACGTTAGATTTCAAATGGTATACCAATCCTAATTTGACACTAAATACCGTTGCATACCATCAATATTTTAAAGATTATATCTATCTACAACCACAAGAAGAGTTGCGACTTACTATTAGAGGAGCCTTTCCTGTCTTTGTTTACGAACAAACAGATGCTCAAATTTTTGGAATGGATGTATCCAGTCAATTTAATTTTAGTAATTCTTTTTTTGGTATTCTCAAATACAGTTATTTGAGAGGACGCGATATAGAAAATGATAGAGATTTGATTTTTATGCCACCCAACCGCATATTTTCTAGTTTTACCTATCACTTTCCAAGAGATTATCGCTTGAAAAAAAGTTTTAAAGTTGCTGATCCAGAAATTGAATTATACAATCGTTATGTTTTTGAACAAAAAAATACAAAAGGTGTTGTAGATTACAAAGAAGTACCTCCTGCTTACATATTTTCTGGTTTGAAAGCTTCAATGAATGTCATATTTCCTCATTATAAAGTTAGATTTTTTGTAAAGGCAGATAATTTATTCGATATTAGCTATAGAGATTACTTAGATAGATTACGATATTTTGCTGATGATTTAGGTTTTAGTATGACTATGGGGTGCAGTGTAAAATTTTAATAGTGTTATGTCAATGGATTCCGAGAAAAAATTATTAAAGGAGAAAGGATTAAAAGCCACACAAACACGTGTTTCTTTATTGCATGTAATGAACAACTATAAAGGTGCTATACCTTATTCATCAATTCAAAAAGAACTACAACCAATAGATAGGGTTACTTTGTACAGAACTTTGGAAGTATTGTTAGAGAAGGGAATTATTCACAAAGCGTATCAGGAAAACAACGATACATATTACGCTATATGTGATCACAAATGTGATGCTACTGAACACAAACACGAGCACATACACTTCAAGTGTAAGGAATGTGATACGGTTTCTTCTGAGGATATCGATATTCCTATAGAATTGGAGTTACCTGATTTTAAAATAGAAAAAGTAGCCATCAATATTGAAGGTGTTTGTAAAAAATGCAACGATTAAAAAAAAACCGAAAAGTCAAAGACTAATCGGTTTTAACTTAGGGGTATCTGCCATTTAGGATAACGATTTAGCCGTATCCAAAATGGTTTTCTCAAAACTCATTGGAGTCCAATCAAATGTTTTCTGAGTTTCTGAAATATCTGCAGTTATTTTAGCATCAAAGAAAGGTTTCATTCCTTTCAATTCGCTATTAAAATTACTTAAAATTTTAAGTAAAAATGTCGGAGCTTCTTTGGTACCAACTTTTTCGTATCCATTTGCTTTTAATATTTTGGCAATACTAACAAAGGAATGTGATTTTTCTGAAGTTACGATAAAACGCTTTCCATTAGATGCTTCATTCTCCAATGCTTTGACATGGATTTTTGCAATATCTCTTACATCAGACATCACATATTCGCATTTAGGAAAGGCATTCATCTCTCCTGAAATGACCTTAGAAATCATATCCATGGAAGCTCCAGATTTGTTACCAGTCAATGTAGGTCCATAAATTGGTCCAGGGTTTACAACTGTCAATTCCATTTTATCTCCCTCTTGCTTGTTGTAAAAGTCCCAAGCTGCTTGCTCTGCCATGGTTTTACTCTTTATGTAAGCAGTTACTTTATCGTTTTGAGCATTTGTCCAGCTATCTTGTGTCAAATGATTTATCTTCTTATCACCAGCCATAGAAACTGTTGAAGATGTCAATACTACTTTTTTAATACCTGCTTCTTTAGCAAATTTCAAAGCTCTTAACGCACCATCCACAGCAGGTTTTATCAATTCATTTTCATCTTTCGGCTCAGCAATAACAAAAGGGGAGGCTATGTGTAATACATAATCACATCCTTCCATAGCTTCTTTCCATCCATTATCTGATAAAAGATTCAATTCACAGAACTCTAAATTTTCTTGAGGGTCTACTTCTTTTTTTATTCCGTTAATAACCTCCTCTGTTCGAGATAAACTTCTTACTGATCCCTTTACAGCATATCCGTTTTTTAACAATTCAACGGCACAATGTTGTCCTACAAAACCAGATATTCCT
>JBMZVD010000127.1:0-4699 GCA_049625305.1 Flavicella sp. | reverse complement strand
AAAAACGTCAAAGGATTGTGAAGGAGAACTTCTAAAAAAATTAAACCTTCTCGGATTAGTGCAAGCATATCCAAACCCAACGAGTAACACTACAACTATTTATTTACCAATAAAACAAAGTGAAGTCATTATTGAAATATACGACAGTATGGGGTTATTAATTTCTAAGAAGAAGTATCCCGTAGTTGATGCAAATGTATCTCTTGACATAGAAAATCTTGATGCAGGTATGTATATTACTCGAATTCAATTAGAAGAAACGAAAACACTAAAAATCATCAAAAGATAAGTAGTTATGAAATATTTTATATCCTTATTATCACTTGTATTAGTTATGACAGCATGTAGTTCTGATGAGAATACTTCAGAAATTCCTACTGAACCAATACCAGCTGTTCCAAAAAAGCCAGATTTAATTTACCCAAACAATTACCAGCAGTGTAGTGAAGAAATACTAGAATTTATTTGGTCTGATGTTACAACTGAGGAAATACAAGTTGTGAATTATACCCTTCAAATTGCAATAGATCGTAATTTTGAAATATTGATTGTAGATGAAATACTCAACGCCAACCGAAAAGAGGTAGAACTTGAACTTAACACCACTTATTACTGGCGTGTAAAAGCTGCTAACTCTGAAAACATAAACACTGGTTTCACAGAAATGAATGAATTTTTCACCCAGGGTACATTGGTACAAAATTTCTTACCTAATAAACCTGTATTGCTTGCACCTAACACAAATGAGATTAGCGGTAATGCAACAACAAGTTTGGAATGGGAAGGTACAGATCAAGACAATGATCCTCTTGTGTATGACGTCTACTTTGGAACAGACACAAATGCTAGTACAAAAATCAGTACCGATCAATCAGCAACAACTATCAACGTTGACACCTCTACCCCGGACACTTACTATTGGAAAGTTGTAGTAAAAGATGACAAAGGAGGGGCAACTATAGGCCAAATATGGAGTTTCTCTAGCAACTAAAACATATTGAAAACATAAAAAAAACCATCGTTGTACATATAACGATGGTTTTTTTATTGCAATTAAAGTGTAAGAATAATTTATTTCTTATTCTTTGGTTTCTTGTTATGCTTTGTTTTTAATTTTTTTTTAATTTTTGATTCAACATACATTGCTTGTATATCTTTTTGAGAATTTGACTCAAAAGGTATATGTCTATCTGCCAAACGGCCATATTTTGTATAACCTGCATTGTCTATTGCCTCACGCTTCCAAAGTGCCAACCAAGAATCGTATTGAGCTCTTAAACTTAAAAGTACTTTTTCCTTATTTTTTTGCTTACTGATGTCATCTAACTCATAGGGGTCCTCCTTCAAATTAAAGACTTCTTCTGTTCGTTTGAAATTGTCTGCTCCGTACATCCAATGAATATATTTGTGTTGAGACGTTACCACACCTAGCGACTGTGCTGAGGCAGTTCCCCATACATTTATCAACAACAAGGATTTGTGATTTTCCTGTTTTTTACCACTAAGAATCGGTACTAAACTTTTACCATGTCTTAGTGAACTATCTTCGATACCCGCATAGTCTAAAATCGTAGGCGTAATATCAATATTTCCACTTAAGGCAGTACTTGTTTCAAAACGCTGAGACGACTTTCTTCTTGGATCGTAGATAATAGTTGGGGCTAGCGAACCTTCCTCATAAGCGTATAGCTTTCCTCCCATACCTTTAGCGCCATTAAAGTGTCCATTGTCTGAAGTAAAAATAACGATGGTATTTTCGGCTACACCATTAGCCTCCAATGCGGAGAGTAGTTTTGAAATCGCTTGATCCATTGCATACACCATCGTATGGTATTTATACATAGCCGCATTGTAATCTTTTCGCCATATTTTTCCTTTTAAATATGGCCTTCCTGATTTTGCTTGCTTTGGCAATACATCAATATTTCCAAAACTTTCGGGTTTTGGAAACTGAGTCTCTTTATAGACATCCTTATACCTTGGATCCAACCAATAGGGTGTGTGAGGAGCCTTGAAACTCAAAGACAAACAAAAAGGTTTGTGTTTACTTACTGCGGTATCTATAAAGTCTTTAGAAACCATCCCTAACGCATGTGTAGTATGTTCTTTTTTACTGCCATATTTTTTAATATAGGCAGTAGCTTCTTTGTTTTTTTCCATGGCATAACTCCCTTGCCCTAACCAGCCTGACCACCAATCAAATGTATTTCTAACGGTACTAGTGTTTCCTTTTTTACCATCCTTTTCAGAGACTTTAAAACCAAATTTCCCTGCAAACCCTACGTAATATCCGGCCTTTCTTAACTGCTGAGGATAAGAATTTTCCCACAAATGATATGGCAAATCACCGTGTAAGAAATTGGTACCCGTTGCAAATTCATAAAGTCCCGTCATCAACTGAGCACGACTTGCCATACAAATCGCCGTTGTGTTGTAGCTTTTGGTAAAACGCACTCCTTTTTCAGCCAACTTGTCCAAGGTCGGAGTTTGTAAATTATAACGTCCCATAAATCCCAAAGCATCATAACTCATATCGTCTGCCAAAATAAAAACAATGTTTGGTCTTGATGTTTGAGCAGCTAACTCTTGGACAGTATGCCCGAATAAGTATAACAAAACATATAATTTGAATAATTTCATAAGTGAAAATTTAATTTGATCGTCCGTATTTTACAATACTTTTTCAATATAGACATAGTAGGCAGAAAAAATATCTTCTTTATGATTGATAAAATTGGCTTGTAAGGTATGAACTCCCTCGGGAATATCCATAACAAAGACAGCTTCCTTTTCAGTACCATTTAATAATTTTGAAGTTTTAATTCCATCCAAAGATACCTCTGCTTTTACAATATTCAAATACTTTGCGTTTTTAGGACCATTTCCAAGGTGATATGGCAATCTTTCTGGCCACCTGCACAAGCGAAATTTGTAGTACCCTTTTTGAGTACAATTTAGCTTCCAAAAACCTCTGAACTGTGTTCCGTTTAACACAGATTTTTGATTCCATACAGCTTTTGATTTTGGAAAAGTCATCTCTCCTTTGTACAAGTCCATACTATACAAGATAGTTTTAGAACTATTGATTTCACAAGGCATGTATGCATCAAATTGATGGGAGACTTCAGCAAACCATTCCTTGTAATGCTGTCGTAAAGAAGCTTTTACTTCAGGATATTCTTTGTCACAATTTTCTGTTTGTTTGGCATCTTTTTGAAGATCGTATAATTCGTTTCCTTTTACCAAGCGCCACTGATCGTACAATACAGCACTGGATTCGAATGGGATTTTCCTTTTTTTAACTTTCGACTCTGTTATCAAATACCTGTGCAATGGTTTTGACGGAACTTTGATATAGGAATTTAAAGCGATGCCATCAAAATCAGTTTTACTGTCTTTTTTGGCGTTTCTATGAAGTTTACAAGCATGTAACAAAGTAGGTAAAATATCTATATGAGCTGTGAGTTGATTCAACTGTTTACCACCTACCCAACCACCTTTAGGCCAATACAAAAAACAAGGAACACGGTGTCCACCTTCGTACAAACTTCCCTTCTTTCCTCGCATACCGCCATTGAAACTATTTCCTTTTTTGTCGTTTGCAGAACCATTGTCACTCATGAAAACCAAAATTGTATTTTCAGTGAGTCCACATGCCTCTAATTTGTTTCGCAATTTTGCTATGTTGGCATCTATATTGGTTACCATTCCATAAAACTTGGCGACAGAAGATGTCAGCCCCATTTTTAAATAGGGAACTACATACTTATCATCAGCTCCTATAGGAGCATGAGGTGCTGTTGTGGCTAGGGTCAGAAAAAAAGGCTGTCTTTTGTGTTTTTCAATAAAAGCAATCCCTTTGTCAAATTGAACATCTGTTGAAAACCCATTGGTTGGCTCCCATTGACTGCCGTTATAATAATGACCGTTCCAGAGACCATTTCCCCAATAATCAGCCACCTGTCCAAGACTCCCTGCTCCAATTCGAAACACCTCATCAAACCCTCTGTCTTCAGGACGATAAGGGTACCCATCTCCCAAATGCCATTTGCCTATCAAAGCTGTTTGATACCCTGCTTCCTTAAAATATTGAGGAACTATTTTAGCTTTTATATCCAAGATATTTCTTCCTCCTGTTGTATTCCATACTCCAACACTACTTGCATATTTCCCGGTCATCAAAGCTGCTCTCGATGGAGAGCACACAGCATTTACATGAAAATTATCAAAGCGAACTCCTGTGTTATAGAGTTTGTCCATTTCTGGAGTTTTTATATATGGATTGCCATGTGCTGCTATTTCTCCATAGCCTTGGTCATCCGTCACTATTAAAACTACATTTGGTTTCTGAGCGAGCACTGATGAGAGACTTAGACTTAGATACAAAATTAGACTATGACTCAGACTGTTTATTTTACTCAGGAATATTTTGAGGCTACAAACTAGAGTTGTTGGCATTATTTTTTCTGTTTAGATTTTACTTTCTCCTTTTTCGATTTCATATTGCCAGGTAACAATTCTTTTGGTAAATCTATCCGTTTCATTTCTTCCTGTAGTGCTATCTCAAGTTGCGCACGTATGGAAGTATAAGAAGGAAAATCAGCGACACTTTTCAACTCCGAGGGATCATTATTTCGGTCAAATAAATCTACGCCTAGTAGTCCTCCTTTTTTACCTGTATATTTTAGATATTTGTAAT
>JBMZVD010000126.1:0-4857 GCA_049625305.1 Flavicella sp. | reverse complement strand
TTTGTTTGTCATACTCTTTCTACCATGGACTCAGAGTATTTCGGGTTCAGGGTTTGTAACTACTTTGAAACCGAGCCAACGTCCACAAAGATTGCAATCCCCGATTCCAGGGAGAGTAGAGGCATGGTATGTAAGGGAAGGAGACTATGTTGCTAAAGGAGATACGATTTTACGGGTATCTGAAGTGAAAAGTACTTATTTTGACGATAAATTATTAGAGAGAACTCAAGCTCAAATCACTTCCAAATCTCAATCAGTTACTGCCTACCAAGGAAAACTGTCTGCTTTGTCTACACAATTGGTTGCACTTGAAAAAGAGCTACAACTCAAATTACAGCAAGCAGAAAACAAATTATTACAATCGCGTTTGAAAGTTAAGACAGACAGCGTTGATGTGGAGATGACAAATACCAACCAAACGATTGCTAAGCGTCAATATGAACGTGTACTTACTCTACAGTCAGAAGGACTTAAGTCTGCAAAGGATGTCGAACAAATGAAGTTGAAACTTCAAGCAGCTTATGCCAAGCAAATTTCTCAAGAAAATAAGTTGGCAGAAAGTAGAAATGCAGTTTTAAATGCCAAGTTAGAATTGGGACGTATTAAAAGTAGTTATGCAGATAAAATAGCAAAATCTAAGAGTGATTTCTATTCTGCGCAAACTTCTCAATTTAATACAGAGGTTGAGGTATCGAAGTTGGAGAATTCCTATGCCAATTATTCCAAGAGGTCTAAACTACAATTTGTTACAGCACCACAATCAGGGTATATTAACAAAGCACTGAAAAGTGGTATTGGAGAAACATTTAAGGAAGGGGAGAGTTTATTGAAAATTATGCCTGCTGATTATGATTTGGCAGTAGAAACTTACGTGCGTCCTATAGATTTACCCTTGGTACATATCGGAGAGCGAGTTCGTGTACAATTTGACGGTTGGCCAGCCATCGTATTTAGTGGCTGGGAGAGTGTTTCTTATGGAACTTATGGAGCAAAAGTTGTAGCTATTGAGAACTTTATAAGTGCCAATGGATTGTACCGAGTCTTGTTGGCACCTGATTTAGATGATCACGCTTGGCCAAAAGGAGTAAGGATAGGTTCGGGAGCGAAAACCATAGCCTTATTGAATGATGTTCCTATTTGGTTTGAATTGTGGAGACAGCTCAATGGTTTTCCTCCTAATTTTTATACCCCTAAAGTAAATACAAACAATTTAAAATCGAAAAAATAGTATGAATAGTCGTATGTTTTTTACTGTACTTTTTGTGTTTATTCACTTTTTCGGTAAAAGTCAAGAGTTATCCGTTTTGTCTTTTGATGCTTATATGGCTTATGTTAAAAAGCAACATCCTATTGTCAAACAGGCAGGATTAGTACTTACTGAAAGTGAGGCCTATGCAATGAAAGCGAGAGGAGCATTCGATCCAAAGTTGAATTTTGATACCACTGAAAAAGTCTTCAACGACAAAGATTATTATGATAAATTAAAGGCAGGATTGAGCATTCCTGTTGGATATGGATTGTCTATCAAGGGGGGGTATGCAATGAATTCAGGAGTGTATTTAAATCCAGAAAATAATCTTCCAGAAAATGGATTGTACAGTGCTGGAGTTTCTTTGTCTTTAGCGAAAGGGTTTATCATGAACCGTCAGATGGCTACTCTAAAAAAAGCTAAGCTTTACGAAAAGCAAGCTGTCGCAGACAATCAACTTATGGTCAGTGATGTCGTTTACAATGCAGCAGTTACTTATTTTAAATGGCTACAAAATTACAAAGAACAAGAGGTGTATAAGGCATACGAAAAAAATGCAAAAGATCGTTTTGAAGGGGTGAAAAGAGGATATGTATTGGGTGACAAACCTGCCATTGATACTATTGAAGCAAAAATATCTTGGAGAACGCGTACTTTGAGTTATAAAAAAGCTCAATTGTCATTTGTGAAATCTACTTTAGATCTATCCAATTACCTTTGGATAGACAACCTACCTATTTTTGTTTCCGATGAGTTGAAGCCTCAATTGGAGACAGCATACCTTTTTTCAAAAGATAGTTTATCATCTTTAATTTCTAAAAAAATAAGAATTGATGCTTCACACCCAAAGCTTAGTTCACTTTCTTATAAATTAGAAGGATTGAATGTAACGAGACGTTTAGAACGTAACAACCTTCTACCGACTTTAAATTTACAATACAATTTTTTATCTGATGCGCGAGCGATTTCAACATTTGGATTGGACAATTACAAGGCTGGATTAGAATTCAAACTTCCTTTGTTTTTAAGAAAAGAACGAGCCAATTTGAAATTGATTCAGTTGAAAATTCAAGATTTGAATTATGAAAAAGCGTTGGTTTCTTTGAATCTAGAAAACAAATTAAAAGCTGTTCAACAAGAAATAGAAGCTTATACCGATCAAATTCAAATTGCGACTTCTCTTGTTAGTGAATACGATCTGTTGCTGAAAGGAGAAACACGCAAATTCGATTTGGGAGACAGCTCTTTATTTTTAATCAATTCTCGAGAGTCAAAATTAATAAATAATGCTTTAAAATTAATTGAATTAGAGAATGATTTATTAAAGGCCAAAGCTAAAAGATACAATGTATTAGGCCTTGTATCCTATTGATGTTTAGTCTAATTTTTTTTTCAAAGCAGCAATTTCATCTCTAAATTTAGCAGCCATTAAAAAGTCTAAATTTTTAGCTGCTTTTTCCATGTCTTTTCTCTTGGTTTGAATTCTTTTTTCAATAGTTTCTCTAGTTAAGTAGGTCAAATCTTCTTCAGCAGCTATGTTGCTTTCTATCGATGAATAGGAAGTACCTTGATTTTCTAGCAAAGCATTGTCTATTTTTTTCTTTATAGGTGTAGGTTGTAAATTGTTAGCCGTATTATAGGCAATTTGTTTTTCACGACGGTAGCTAGTTTCAGTTATTGTTTGGTCCATGCTTTTAGTGATTTTATCCGCATACAAAATAGCCTTTCCGTTTATGTTTCTTGCTGCTCGACCAATAGTTTGTGTTAGTGAACGATGGGAGCGAAGAAAACCTTCTTTGTCGGCGTCTAATACTGCAACCAAGGATACTTCAGGTAAATCTAATCCTTCTCTTAAAAGGTTGACACCTATCAATACGTCAAAAAGTCCTTTTCTCAAGTCTTGTAGAATTTCAACTCTCTCTAAAGTATCGACATCCGAATGGATATAACGACAACGCACTTGAACCCTCGTTAAGAATTTAGCCAATTCTTCTGCCATTCTTTTCGTCAGTGTGGTGACCAATACACGTTCGTCCAACTCGATACGTTGTTGGATTTCCTCTGTCAAATCATCAATTTGATTCAAACTAGGTCTCACTTCTATTATAGGGTCTAAAAGTCCTGTCGGTCTAATTACTTGTTCCGTATATTCTCCACCTGTTTTTTCCAATTCGTAGTCAGCGGGGGTGGCACTTACATACAGTACTTGATTTTGTATGGCTTCAAATTCTTCAAATTTTAGAGGTCGGTTGTCCATGGCGGCAGGCAATCGAAAACCAAATTCTACCAAATTCTCTTTTCTCGAACGATCACCTCCATACATGGCATGTGTCTGGGGAACGGTCACATGGCTTTCGTCTATCACCATCAAATAGTCGTCAGGGAAATAGTCTAGAAGGCAGAAAGGTCTTGTGCCCGCTTCTCTACCGTCTAGGTAACGAGAGTAGTTCTCAATACCGCTACAGTAGCCCAATTCTCGAATCATTTCCAAGTCAAATTCGGTTCTTTCTAGAATTCTTTTGGCTTCCAATGGTTTGCCAATTTCCTTAAAGTAGTCTACTTGTTTGACAAGGTCTTCTTGAATTTGGTGGATGGCGGTTTGCAATACATCTGGTGATGTTACAAAGAGATTGGCAGGATATATGTTGAGTTCTTCAAATTTTTCAATGACTTGGTTGTTTTCAACATCAAAGGATTCGATTTCTTCTATTTCATCTCCAAAAAAGTGAACACGGTAGGCGTATTCTCCATAAGAAGGGTAGATGGTAATCGTATCTCCCTTTACTTTAAAAGTACCACTTTTAATTTCAACTTCGGTACGCGAATACAAACTACTGACTAGCATCTGAAGGAACTTCGTTCTCGCCAATATTTGGTCCTGTGCAATACTGATAACATTTTTCTGAAATTCAGCAGGGTTTCCAATTCCGTACAGACAAGAAACGGAGGCGATGACTAAAACATCTCTTCTTCCTGACAAGAGGGCAGAGGAGGTGCTCAAACGCAAGCGTTCTATGTCTTCATTGATAGACAGGTCTTTTTCAATAAAAACACCACTAGCAGGAATGTAAGCTTCGGGTTGGTAATAGTCGTAATAGGAAACAAAATATTCTACTGCATTGTCAGGGAAAAACTCTTTAAACTCTGCATAAAGCTGTGCAGCTAATGTCTTGTTATGTGCTAATACCAATGTAGGGCGGTTTACCTTTTCGATGACATTGGCAACCGTAAATGTTTTCCCTGACCCAGTAACACCAAGTAAGGTTTGGTGTTTTTCATTATTCAAAATTCCCTTTGACAACTGTTCAATTGCCTGAGGTTGGTCACCTGTGGGTTTGTATTCCGATTTCAATTTGAATTCCATAATGCAAAAATACGGTATCAATAGCATATTTTTATAGAAATTATACAATCAATTACCTAGTGAAAATAAAAATATTTTGCTAAGGTGTTTGTAACTAGTATTGTAGCTTTTTTTTTGAAAAAAAATCAAATAAAATTCATAAAATGTTTGTAGATATTAAACTTAGCGTGTATTTTTGCAGTGCATTATGCAACGGTCTGGTAGTTCAGTTGGTTAGAATACCTGCCTGTCACGCAGGGGGTCG
>JBMZVD010000125.1:0-5198 GCA_049625305.1 Flavicella sp. | reverse complement strand
GTGCTTCTGAGTTTTTATAGTCTGCCTTAGTCATGTTAAGATTAGGCTTAATGTCTGGATTATGGAGCGCTCTATTTTTAAAACCACCATAATTAAAACAACGCGCAATACCAATAGCACCAATAGCATCCAAGCGGTCTGCATCTTGTACAACATCTAATTCTTTGGATTGGAATTTTTGTTCGAAATTACCTCCTTTGAAAGAAATATTTTCAATAATTTTTACAACGTGTTCAATAGTTTCATGTGGCACGTTTTTTTTTGTTAAAAATTCTGTGGCCATTTCCGGACCGATACTCTCGTCTCCATTGTAGAATTTTGAATCGGCAATATCGTGTAATAAAGCGGCAAGTTGTACAACTAAAAGCGAAACATTTTCCCTTTTTGCAATGGTTGTAGCGCTCATATAAACCCGTTCGATATGGAACCAATCGTGTCCTCCTTCAGCATTTGCCAAAGTCTCTTTGACAAATACAATAGTGTCTTTGATAAGTTGTTGTGTATCCATTTTGTAAAATAACGGAATAATATTCAATCTTTTGCTGTTTCAAAAATAGTATATTTGTAGGTGAATAAATTTAATAAATGAAGTAAAGTGTCTTATATATTAAATATAGAAACAGCAACAAAAAATTGTTCTGTAAGTATCGCTAAATCAGGTAAATTGATCGCGCTAAAAGAAATCAATACGGGAGGATATTCACACGCTGAAAAATTACATGTTTTCATTGAAGAAGTAGTATCTCAAGCAGGGATAGAATTGTCAGATTTAGAAGCAGTTTGTGTGGGTAAGGGGCCTGGGTCTTATACTGGATTGCGTATTGGTGTGTCAGCCGCCAAAGGAATATGTTTTGCGTTGGAAATACCCTTAATTGCTGTTGAGTCGTTGAATATACTGTCCCATTCAGTTGTAGCAAATGAGGGGCTTATTATTCCTTTATTGGATGCGAGAAGAATGGAAGTATACAGTGCAGTTTATAATACTGATTACAGTATTGTCAGAGAAACTCAAGCAGAAATTATTACTTCAGAATCATTTTATGAGTATTTGGAAAAAGGACCAGTATATTTTGTTGGAGATGGAGCTGAAAAATGCAAAAGCTACATAGAGCATAAAAATGCAGATTTTATAGCAGATTCTTTTCCATCAGCCAAAGAGATGTGTGCTCTTTCTTATGAACGATTCTTAAATGAAGAATTTGAAGATGTCGCTTATTTTGAGCCTTTTTATTTGAAAGATTTTGTAGGTACAAAACCCAAAAAAAGGACTTGATTTTTTTCGAAAGTTATCTTTTTGTGTTTTGAATTTTGTATCAGAGGGGTTGGAATACAGTTTGGTAAAACAATAAATAAGTGTTTTAAGTGTCGTTAGCTGATTGTATAATTGAAGAAGATGGATGAAGTTGTAAAAATTACAAACTGGTATGCCCTTGTCTGCAAGTCAAGAGCTGAAAAAAAAGTTTTCGCACGTTTGTCAGCGGCCGGACACGAAGTTTTTCTTCCTTTAGTTGTTGAACTAAAGCAGTGGAGTGATCGTATTAAAAAAGTTGAAAAACCATTAGTGCCTTCTTATGTATTTGTAAAAACTGAAGCGAAGACACTCAATACCTATTTAGAAGATATAGGCGTTGTACGGGTTTTTAAATATTTAGGAAAGCCTGCTGTGATATCCCAAAAAGAAATAGATATCCTCAAAGTCTCAATAGAGCAAAAGGGAGTTCCTTCAGTTTTTGAAAAAAAATATCTGATCAAAGGAACACCTGTTCAAATAATCAAAGGCCCTTTCAAAGGTTTAGACGCTCAATGTGTGCAGCACCAAGGGAAGTTTCGAATTGTGATAGAGACAAAGGCCTTGGGAGTCGCTATAGCTTTGAATGTTCCTTTGAATTACATAAAGAAAATGTAAGAGTTGATTTATCATTATTAATAATTAAAGTATTTATTTGAAATCTTCATTAGTAGTTGTTAATTTGTAAATATTTTATTTTATGAAAGTAGTAGAAACAGCCATTCCCGATGTCCTTATTTTTGAGCCTAATGTTTTTGGAGATGATAGAGGTTACTTTATGGAGACTTTTCGTTTAGACAAAATTCAAAAACACATTGGAAACGTAAACTTTGTACAAGATAATGAGTCTGTTTCATCTTATGGTGTTTTAAGAGGGTTGCACTATCAAAAACCACCCTTTACGCAAAGTAAGCTAGTTCGAGTTATGCAAGGTGAGGTTTTGGATGTCGCAGTTGATATTCGTAAAGGCTCTCCGACTTTCGGTCAGCATGTTGCTGTTTTATTGACAGGAGAAAATAAAAAACAATTGTGGGTACCCAAAGGGTTTGCACATGGTTTTGTGGTGTTGAGTGATACAGCTCAGTTTGCTTATAAGTGCGATAATTATTATACTCCCTCTCACGATGCAGGAATCGCTTGGGATGATAAGGTGCTAAATATAGATTGGAGAATTGCTTTGAAAGATGTGAAATTATCCGAAAAAGACAAAGCCCAACCTGATTTTTCTGAGGAATCTGTTTTTGAGTATCAGGAATTGAAAAAAGAATACCTTTAAGATGAAAACACTAGTAACAGGTGCCAATGGACAGCTAGGGCAAGAAATAAAAAAGCTTGCTTTAAATTCAAAAGATTTACAGTTTGTCTTTTGTTCACGTGCACAAGTAGACATAACAGATGTAAAGCAATTGATGGATTTTGTAGTTCAAAATGAAATTACTGCCATCCTAAACTGTGCAGCTTATACTGCAGTAGATACTGCAGAGTCTGAGACAGAAAACGCCTATCAAATCAATGTAGTAGGTCCTAAAAATATTGGAGAAATTGCTGCTAAATTGAAACTGTTAGTCCTACACATCTCTACGGATTTTGTGTTTGATGGCAACCATTCCCTACCTTATAAAGAGGAAAACAAAACAGCACCTTTAGGAGTCTATGGACACACCAAGCTCCGGGGAGAAAAGGTGCTGTTGGAAAGTTTACCAACTGCAACCATTATCAGAACTTCTTGGTTGTACAGTGCCTCTGGAAGTAATTTTCTAAATACGATGTTGCGTTTGGGTACGGAGAGGTCTGAACTCAATGTTGTTTTTGATCAAATTGGAACACCTACCTATGCTGGAGATTTAGCTGCAGCCTGTATTGAGGTACTACAACAACAAACAAATGGAAATGAAAGCCGAGGTGTTTTTCATTATTCCAACGAAGGAGTGGCATCTTGGTATGACTTTGCAACAGCTATTATGAGGTTGGCAGATAAAAACTGTAAGGTATACCCGATAGAGGCTATTGCCTATCCTACACCTGCAAAAAGACCTGTTTACAGTGTTTTAAACAAATCAAAAATAAAGACTGCTTTTGACTTGAGGATCCCGCATTGGGAAGCTTCCTTGAAAAAATGTATCTCTTTAGTTGAGATGCAAGAGAAGATTAATTAATATTGCTAAAAAAAATATGAAAACAATAGCTATTACAGGAGGAGCTGGTTTTATTGGATCTCACGTTGTGAGGTTGATGGTTAATAAGTATCCAAATTATAAAATCGTAAACATAGACGCGCTTACCTATGCAGGGAACTTAGCAAACCTTAAAGATGTTGAGGCGGAAGAGAATTATGTTTTTGAAAAAGCAGACATTGTCAATGCCGACGAAATGTTCCAGCTTTTTAAGAAATACCAATTCGACGCAGTGATACATTTGGCTGCGGAATCTCATGTTGATCGTTCTATCAGTAATCCAACGGAGTTTGTCTTTACCAATGTGATTGGTACTGTAAATTTATTGAATGCAGCGAAAAAAACTTGGGATGGAGACTTTACAGACAAACTGTTTTACCACGTCTCTACTGATGAGGTGTACGGTTCTTTGGGTGAGGAAGGTTTGTTTACGGAAACGACCAAATACGATCCCCACAGTCCTTATTCAGCTTCAAAAGCAAGTTCTGATCACTTTGTTCGTGCTTATGGCGATACCTATGGACTTCCAGTGGTGATTTCCAACTGTTCAAATAATTATGGATCTTATCAATTCCCAGAAAAATTAATTCCTTTGTTTATCAATAATATAGTTAACAACAAAGCCTTGCCAGTTTATGGAAAAGGAGAGAACGTAAGGGATTGGCTATGGGTAGAAGACCATGCAAGAGCTATCGATGTGATTTTTCACGATGGAAAATTGGGAGAGACCTACAATATAGGTGGACATAACGAATGGACCAATATCGATTTGATCAGAGTGATGTGTGCTATTATGGATCAAAAATTAGAAAGAGAAAAAGGCACCTCTGAAAAGTTAATTGCATACGTGAAAGATAGAGCCGGACATGACTTGCGTTATGCTATTGATGCTACAAAACTACAAAACGACTTGGATTGGAAACCTAGTTTACAGTTTGAAGAAGGCCTAAATAAAACAATCGACTGGTATTTAAGTAATTCTGAGTGGATGGAAAATATCACGAGTGGTAATTACCAAGAGTACTACGAGAATCAATATAAAAACAGGTAATAAAATTAAGTCTATGAAAGGAATTGTACTAGCAGGAGGTTCAGGAACACGTTTGTATCCAATTACAAAAGGAGTGTCCAAACAGTTATTGCCGATTTTTGATAAACCCATGATTTACTATCCCATCAGTACCTTGATGCTAGCAGGGATACGTGAAATCTTAATCATATCGACACCACATGATACACCTTTGTTTGAAAACCTTCTAGGAGATGGTAGTCAGTGGGGTATTGAGTTATCATATGCAGTACAGCCTTCACCAGACGGATTGGCACAAGCTTTTATCATTGGGGAATCTTTTATTGGAGACGACAATGTATGTTTGGTATTGGGAGACAATATATTTTACGGACACGGTTTTTCAGGTATGTTACAAAATGCTGTAGCACATGTGGAAAAAGAAAACAAAGCCAGTGTTTTTGGGTATTATGTAACCGATCCAGAACGTTATGGGGTAGCCGAGTTTGATAACGATGGCAATGTCATTAGTATCGAAGAAAAACCTCAAAAGCCTAAATCGAATTATGCGGTGGTTGGATTGTATTTTTATCCGAATTCCGTTGTTGATATAGCTAAAAATATCCAGCCATCCGAAAGAGGTGAATTGGAGATTACTACTGTCAACGAAACCTATTTGCAACAAAAATCCCTTAAAATGAGTCTGATGGGAAGAGGATTTGCTTGG
>JBMZVD010000124.1:0-5322 GCA_049625305.1 Flavicella sp. | reverse complement strand
CTACTTGGAGATAAGTTTCAATTGTTTGAAAAAAAAACTATGAAAGGAAAAAGATTAATGATGACTTTACTATGCTTGATAGCAGTAAAGCATAGCAACGCACAGAACGAAATCGGTTCGAACATATACGACTTGTCGATTGCCAAAGTATTTAAATTTTCTTACCAAAAGGAACTAATAGGGATTAAAACATCTGATTTACACTTTGAAAAGGAGCATCCAGCTATGGCCAAAATAGATATGTATTCACTTGAATTCTCTACCAATGAAGCACAGGAAGATGACGAGCCAGACTACTTATATCTATTCGGATTTAGAACGGTCAAAAAGCCTCCACTTCCAAATTATGAAACGTATCAAAACATCTCTTCCGGAAAAAAAACGCTAAAGTTAGCTGAATGTAAGTATATCTTTGAAGAAGATTGTCTAAGTTTTGTTGATAATAAGTTAGAATACGAAAGCAATGATACTAAAATTTTCAAAAAAAAGCTTTTGTCAATCGCTAAAATGCTCTCTTACTCAGAATCTGACCCTAATTTTCAAAATTTTAAAAATATGCTTCTAAAAGTAAGAGTAGTTTTGGAAAGACGTTTTTTTAGGAATGGAAGTCTATTGATCAAATCCATACGACTGCCTGGTGTGGAAGAAATTATTGATCTTACTTCTTTTCTTCATACAGACAAACTAAAAGTATTTCCCAATCCCTCTTCTAATGGAGAGTTTAACATGCTTTTAAATACACATATAGAGTACAATCTCAAGTTTATAGTAAAGAATTCTTTTGGAAAAACTGTCATCAACAAAACAATTTCACACCCCTTTGAAAATCAACACATACAAATAAACCCTAATGAACCCTTACCACCTGGTATTTATTATCTAATGGTGTATACTGGTACTTATATATACAGAAGAACTCTTCTTGTCCTTTAAGATCACAAATTCTAGCAATAGCTAAACCTGTATTTAAAAACAGATTAAACTAATTTTAGTTGCTTGTATTTTGAAAATTATCCAGTTGGTATTCATTTCTCGAAATTAGTAAAGAAACACACTTTTTAATTTGAAATATCCAACCTATTGAGAAACGATATTTCTCAAAAAAATTCTATAAGTATGAAAAAATTACAAAAAATAACCCACTGTTACATCCTTCTTGGGCTTTTATCTATTGTGTATGCAAGTGCTCAAGACTTTAACGGTAAAACATCTAATATCTATGATCTTAATTGTGAAAATGTATTCAAATTTCACAACATTAAAAAAGCTAAAGAAAATATAGGTATCAAAACTACTCCATTGCACGTTGGAGGGTACCATGATGCTATGGTCATTGTCGATATGTATGCTGCCGACTTACCAGGTACACAATTTGATAATCCACCCTATCTTTATGGTTTTAGAACAGTAAATGAACCTCCACTTCCAGATTATGATAACGATTATCAAAATGTATCCTATCAAAAAGTCTCAAGAGAAATACCTTGTATGTTTCGTGACGAAAATAAATGTGACTTCAATGAAAAAGATGAAAAATATGAAACCAATGATTGGAAAATTTTTCAGAGAATGATTTGGGCTCTTGTTAGAATGATTTATTATCAAAGTTTTCAAGTCGACTACCCAACTTTTAAAAACGTAAAGGACATAGCATTGAAAGTACATGTTGTTATAGAGAAACAGAATTTATTTCCAGGCTTTATAAAATCAATACGACTACCAGGCTTAGATGAAATTAGTGATTTTAGTGATTTTGTCAACAAAAGAGAATTGAATGTATATCCCAACCCCTCTACAGATGGAAAGTTCACAGTTTCTTTTGATTTAAATCAGGATCAGGATAGTAAAGTCATCTATGAACTTAGAGATTCCTTTGGTGCTATTGTGCAACAAAAAACGCTCGAAAACATTATACCAGGAACCAACACCTTTACAATAGATCCAATTGGCCAATGGGGAACCTTCTATCTAAAAATTTACACTCCTAATGCTACGCTGCAAGAAACGCTTTACATTTATGATTTTTGGTATTAGTGTTAAAATCAACACAAATACTACACAGTAAAAACACTCATTAAACCAAAAGACAAAAAGGAGGTCTTAGGAGAAAACAAATAGATATGAGCGTTAAAAATATATGGATTGCTGTATGGACCCTCCTTTTGATATCATGTTCAGAAGTCGAAACTCCTCAAACTCCAATAGAAGCACCGACAGAAGGTTACACCATGTTATTGATGGGTAACAGTTTTTTCAAACCCTATGCCAACCATCTCGATACCCTAGCATTGCATGCTGGACTAGAAAAACATAATAGTACTACTGTATTTCGAGGGGGAGAAAATGGAAGACCTATAAATTTTTGGAGGGATACTGACTCAAATGAACACCAATTGATCAAAGCAACCTTAGACCAAGGAAACATAGACGTTTTTGGAATGACCTCTGGACACGATCCCGAAGACCGTACCGAGGGGCATCGCGCTTGGATTGAATACGCCATAGAAAAGAATCCCGATATCACTATTTTTATAGCCATACCTGCAATAGATTTCCCTGCAGATTGGCAGCAGCGCGCGGAGGAATATGGATTTGATACGATAGATGGCTTGTACGATTATTTTGTCAACGACCTTGTCAACAAAACTATGGTAGACGAACTTCGAGAAAAGTTTCCTACTACAACTATTTTTACCATACCCACGGGTTTGACTGCATTGAATTTGTATAATATGTATACAGCTGATAACTTGTCAGACGACATTGCTCTTTTTGGCGAAAAACCAAGTGCTTTATTTACAGATGCCAAAGGTCATCAGGGGCAAATCGTCATAGAGACTGGAACGCTATTATGGCTCCACAGTATTTACAATACAGACCTTAGTAGCTTCTCCTACGACACAGGGTTCCAAACCGACTTGCATGGAATATCCGCTCAAATCGCTGCACAACACGATGTTAATTATAAAAAATAAATTAAACGGATTGTAAACTGAGTAGCATAGATAAGGTAGTCGATGTTGAGAAAAATAGAGATAGCGGAAAAGGAAATAGCACTATTTTTTTAGTGCTTTTTTAACTTTTGAAACGAATAATTGTCTGTACATTGTGGTGCCATTTAAACTACTAACTGAAACCCAAAAAACCGTTCTGTAAACACTTAATGATGCGTTTTACAAGCTGTTTTTAAAACGATTCGTTCGTACCATATGAAAAAAATCTACCGTACAATTGCTATTTTGTTTTTAAGTCCTTTCGTACTTGCCCTTCTATTTTTAGGGTATATGTCAATAAAGTATACACCTCAATATGTATATAGAACTATTACTTTACTTGTAGCGGATGTATACGACTATCAATATTTTGAGAATAGAGTCATACAAGCAGAAAAGAATAAGAAAAATCAAGCAGGAAAACAACTTTTTGAATTCCCTAAAAAAGAAGATGCTTCCTATATAGCATCCCTTTTTGAAGAACGGGTTGCCCAATCAGGCTTCAGTTCTTTTGACGAATGGGCAACTAAATCTGAAACTACAGCCTTGCTCGTAATTCGTAGAGACACCTTGCTATACGAGAAGTACTTCAACGGTTTTTCAAGAGACTCCTATTTTCACTCACAATCCGTCGCAAAGTCCTTTATAGGTTTTTTAATTGGAGCCGCTATTGATGAAGGACTTATAAAAAATGTTACCGACCCTATCACAAATTACATCCCCGAATTAAAAGAACGGGACACTCGTTTTGAAAAAATCACACTCAAACATGTACTCGAAATGCGTTCGGGACTCAACTATGACACGAGCTATCTAACTTGGCTAAACATACAGAGTCCTTGGAATGATGAAGTCGTAGGTTATTACCACCCTAACGTACGAAAATTACTACTTGAGGATATAGAAATTGCACGAGCTCCTGGCTCTTTTGAATACAACAACTTCAATACCAGTTATCTAGGGCTTGTGATCGAGCGTACTACAGGCAAAACTGTTTCTGACTATTTAGAGGAAAAGTTATGGTCGCAAATCATGGAGTACGACGCCTTATTTTCCATTGATAGCAAAACTTCCGGTTTTGAATACATGCCAAGCCGATTGATAGCACGTGCCATTGACTACGCACGTTTTGGTCGTCTTTACCTCAACAAGGGAGTTTGGGAGGGGAAACGAATAATATCTGAAAACTGGGTGCAACAATCTACACTCGAAAACAAGCAGAGCTACCACAACAACGATCCCGATTGGATTGGCAAGGGTTGTGCACATACCTATTACGGTTACCAATGGTGGGGTACCGTAGATTGTAAAGGAAACTATCAATATTTCGCCAATGGCAACCTTGGACAAAACATCTACATCATCCCTGACAAAGAAATGATTATCGTGCACTGTGGAAATTCACTACAACATTACAGTGATAGCGATTTGATGCACATTGCTGAAAAATTGCGTTAGCTGTTAAAAAACATTGTACATAAGATTAGCGCACGCGGTTGCAACAAGTTATTTTAATCCAAAGTATTTCTCAACCTCTACATACAACTTACAAAATAATAGTACCAACAAGCGTTAAAGGCTTATTTTTGCTTAATAATTGCGTCTTTTTTATGAATTTGCCCCAACGAGACTTTATTTTTTTTATAATTATATACACTTCTCCTATTAATTAGACTTGAACAGTAAGTCCAAACAGCTATCGCACTACAAAAACATCTGAACTCATTAACATTATATAGGTTAAAATAGCACACACACCTCTTAAAATATCACATATTAACCATTTAGTAACACTACCAATACTAAAAAGGTTAAAATAAGACATGTATTTGACAAGATATTGTATTTCTACATCTTACTTTGATTGTAAATTTGCACCGCAATTCAAAACAAATAAGTAATTCAAAAATCAAAAATCATGAAAGCATTTAGAAATATTACCGTAAGCTTGACTATGTTGCTTTTCAGTTTGGCAGCATTCGCAAATGAAACTACTCCCATAAAGAATGTAAAAATTCAATCCGTAGCTGTTAATAAGTTTATTTTATTTGCTGACGCAAATACTGAGGAAATCTCTGTAAAAATTAAAGATCTTGAAGGGACTGTATTGTTTGAAGACAACTTGAATAAGGGGTACACTTACAAGAAAACTTATGATATGTCTAACGTTCCTTTGGCTCCATACTATATTAAGGTTACAGATAGTAAGACAATAAAGTTGTTTTATGTAAATGGACTTACAATAAAATTAATCGACGAATTGGATTTAGAAGAGTTCAAAAAACAAAAGCAAGTAGTTGCTGTATTGACAGACCGATAATTATTTAAA
>JBMZVD010000123.1:0-5360 GCA_049625305.1 Flavicella sp. | reverse complement strand
GCTGCACGAATCAAACCCATAATAGCACTAAGAGATGAATAGCATAAAAATAATTTTTGATCGAGACACTTGGCAAGAAATTTTTGGGTCAATCCAAAAAAATAAAGTTCGAACAATAATCACAGTGGTAGGAGTATTGTGGGGAATTTTCATTTACATTGCTTTATCTGGAGCTGCAAAAGGATTGGACAATGGTTTTGAGCGTGAATTTGAAAATGTCGCAATGAACTCCATGTTTGTTTGGGCACAAAGTACAAGTATCCCATACGATGGCTTTAAAACAGGTAGAAATCCCCAACTCAAAATTCAAGACGCTCAAACTCTTCGAAATAATATTCCCGATATTCAATTTATTGCTCCCAGAAATGCCAAAGGGGTATTCGATGGTTCGGCGGGTTCTCAAATAG
This sequence comes from Flavicella sp., assembly GCA_049625305.1. Classification (GTDB taxonomy): domain Bacteria; phylum Bacteroidota; class Bacteroidia; order Flavobacteriales; family Flavobacteriaceae; genus Flavicella. The sequence goes on along the minus strand of JBMZVD010000123.1, from coordinate 4,953 downwards.
TTCATGGATCTAAATCTGGAACCTATGCAATTTATGGTGATTTCCCAGAATACACCAAAATCGCAACAAAAAAAATATACGATGGTGGACGATTCATCAATCAAGCTGATATCGATAAACAAAGAAAAGTTTGTGTTATTGGTGAACGGACCCAAAAAGAGTTGTTTGAGAAGGATGAAAATGTCGTAGGGAAATTCATTCGTATCGATAATATCTATTTTCAGGTCATAGGTGTACATAAATATATCCAAGGTGGAGGATTTGAGAGTGACGGGGATGTTTTTATTCCTTTTTCAACCTTCAAAAAATTATATAATACAGGTGATAATGTAGATTGGTTTACTATTGCTGCATATGACGATGCGGATGTAATAGAAGTGGAGGAGAGAGTAAAGCAAACTTTAAAACGGATACATCGTGTATCTCCAAAAGATGAACGCGCTTTTGGATCGTTTAATTTAGGAGAAATTTTTGGAAAGATTATGGGTTTTGCCAAAGGGATGACCTTTTTGTCCCTCGTTGTAGGAATTGCGACAATCATTGCAGGAGTAATCGGAATAGGTAACATCCTATTGATTTCTGTTAAGGAACGAACAAAAGAGCTTGGTATACGACGAGCACTAGGAGCTACTCCAGGTGAAGTTAAAGCTCAAATAATTTTAGAATCCGTATTCTTGACATTTGTAGCAGGAGTTTTTGGAATCGTATTGGGTGCATTTGTATTGTCAGGTATTGACATGGCAACAGCAAGTTTAGAGGATTTCCCGTACACCAATCCTACTGTTCCGATTTCGTTTATATCTGGAGCTTTAATAATTATGATAACCCTTGGAACCTTGATTGGAATAATTCCAGCGCAACGAGCTGTAAGCATAAAACCCATAGACGCATTACGAGAAGAATAATAAACACCCACATATTAATAAATTACTATCCATGAAAAAAATCTTTAAATACATAATTATAGGAGCCATATTGTTTGGAGTCCTTTTTGCAGTAGCTTTTTTTATAAAGTCCAATAGCAAAGGTTCGATTCAATATGACACCCAAAACCCTATAATTACATCTATTGAAATGAAATCTGTAGCTACTGGGAAAGTTATTCCAGAAGACGAAGTAGAGATTAAACCTCAAATTTCAGGAATCATAGAAAAACTTTTTGTAGAAGAAGGTGATTATGTAAAAACTGGGGACCTTCTGGCAAAAGTCAAAGTAGTTCCAGACGAACAATCACTGAATAGTGCAAAAGGGCGTTTAGCAAACACCAAAATATTATTAGAAAATGCTAAGGTCGAATACAACAGAAATAAAAATCTTTTTGAGAAAGAAATTATCTCTCAACAGGAATTTCAAAATGCTGAACTCAATTATAGTAGAGCTAAACAAGATGTAGCTAATGCGCAAAGCGACTTACAGATAATCAAACTAGGTTCTGCTAGTGGATCTGTAACTGCTAATACCAATATTAGGGCTACTGTACCAGGAACTGTGTTGGAAATGCCCATAAAAGAGGGGGATCAAGTGGTTGAGAGCAATACTTTTAACAATGGTACTACCATTGCAGTTGTTGCTGATCTAAACAAAATGATCTTCGAAGGAAAAGTAGATGAAGCTGAAGTTGGAAAATTGAAAATTGGAATGCCCCTTTTGGTAAACTTAGGAGCAATTGAAGATAAGGAATTTGAAGCCAAATTAAAGTTTATTGCCCCAAAAGGTAATGAAGAACAAGGAGCAGTTCAGTTTAAAATTGAATGTGATGTGTACTTGGACAATGATTTTTTTGTTCGAGCAGGTTACAGTGCTAATGCCTCATTCATACTTGAAAGTAAGGACAGCGTTTTGGCAATACCAGAGGCTTTACTTCAGTTTGACAAAAAAACTGAGAAGCCCTATGTTCAAGTTCAAATAAAAGAACAAGAATTTGAACGTAAAGACATTGAAACAGGGATTTCCGATGGAATTAATGTTGAAATACTTTCAGGAATAACCATTGAAGATAACATTAAGGTTTGGAACAAGACTGAAGAAGAGAAGAAAGAAGACGAAGAAACTTCAAACGATAACTAAGCTTAATTCCTACTTTATTATGAGAATAAAATATACTTCATTAGTTGCCATACTCTGTGTTTCATTTTATGCCCAAAGTCAAATACTTACTCTTCAAGATTGCATAGAATTAGCCATAGAAAAAAACATAACTATCAAGCAATCCGAATTAGATTTAGCCAATGCTGAATTGGATAAAAAAAATGCTTTCGGTAACTTTTTACCAAGTGTAAATGCTAATAGCAGTCATTCTTGGAACATCGGTTTGAATCAAAATATCACTACAGGATTATTGGAGAATGTGACAACACAATTCTCCTCATTAGGAGTTACCATGGGAGTAGATATCTACAAAGGATTGCAAAATGTCAAACAGTTACACCGAACAAATCTTGCCATAATAGCACAACAGTACAATTTAGCTAACATAACAGATAACACCTCTATCTTGGTTGCAAACTCTTACCTCCAAGTAATGTTCAATAGGGAACTTTTAGAGGTTCAGAGAAGTCAGCTTGAGGTTTCTAAAAAAGAATTGGAGCGAACAAAAACTCTAATTAGTGCTGGTGTATTAACAATAGCTGATCTTTTTGAGCTTGAAGCAACAATTGCATCTCAAGAGCAATCAGTAATTCAAGCTGAAAACAATTTACGTATAGCCAAAATTAGCCTTGCACAACTTTTATTGATCACAGACTATGATAATTTTGATGTTGCTGTCGAAAATTTTGACGTTCCATTTCCGCTCATATTAGAGGAAACTCCTAAAGCAATTTTTGATAAAGCTCTGACCCAAAGAAACGACATAAAGTTTTCTCTAACTAATCTAGAAATTTCAAAAACAGATATTGAAATTGCAAAGGCAGCACTTCAACCCTCTCTTTCTGCTTTTTATAGCTATAGTACAAGAATTTCATACAGCGAGGGTCTTGAAAGAACAGGCGTATTTGATGAAGTACCTATAGGATATGTGGCTGCCACAGGTGAAGCAGTAAACACAAAGGTTGAGCAAAGAAGAGTCGTTGGACCAGATTCATTTTGGGATCAATTCCAAATGAATGACGGTCATAATTTTGGAGTTCAATTAAGAATTCCAATCTTAAATGGATTTTCATCTAAAAACAATGTAAAACGAAGTAAAGTCAATTTGTTGCGTTCTCAAAATGCTTTAGAACAACAAAAACTAAATCTCGAGAGTAGCATCAATCAAGCTTATAATGACGCATTGGGAGCATACAACTTTTACAAAGCTGCACAAAAAACAGTCATCGCTAGAAAAGAAGTTTATGATAACGCAACGAAAAGATTTGATGCTGGAGTTATGAATTCTTTTGAATTTACTCAAATTAAGCAACGCTACGAAACTTCAGTTTCAGATGAGTTACGTTCTAAATTTGACTATATATTTAAACTTAAAATTCTTGAATTTTATTTTGGGGTAAAACTTGAAATTTAGAAGTCAGAACTTCTTAATTTTGCCTAATGGCTTACCTCCTACATATTGAAACCGCTACAACAAATTGTTCGGTTGCTTTGTCACATAATGGAAATCTTGTTAACTGTATCGAGAATAATGAAGCAGATTTTCGACACAGTGACCATTTACATATTTTCATTAAGCAGCTACTTGATGAAGCTAATATCAAACCTTTTCAATTGTCTGGTGTTGCAGTGAGCAAAGGTCCAGGTTCATATACAGGACTTAGAATTGGAGTTTCTACAGCAAAAGGACTATGTTACGCTCATGATCTTCCTTTAATTTCGGTAAATAGTTTAGAAGTTCTTGCAGCCGCTTACAATCCAGAAACTTCTGATCTATTGATTCCAATGTTTGATGCCAGAAGAATGGAAGTTTTTACCATGGTGTTGAACGCAAAAAAAGAAGTGGTATCTCCAACTCGAACAGAAATAATAACCAGCGACTCTTTTAAAGAGTTAAGAGATCAAGGCCGTTTGGTTTTATTTGGTAATGGTTCAAATAAGTGTAAAGGTATTATTCCAGAAGAAAACACTTATTTTGTAGATTCTTTAAATGAACCTTCTGCCCAGCATATGGTTCTTACAGCTACCAATAAATTCGAAGCGAAACAATTTGAGGATACAGCATATTTTGAGCCGTTTTATCTAAAAGATTTTTACACAAACCCTCCAAAACTTTAATTTAAAAGCCTTAGCTTTTCCTTTACTTCTTCAATAGATTCTAGAGGAAGTTCACATTTTTTGTTTTTACACAAAAAGTACAAGGTCTTATTTTTAGAAGCTCTATTTTTAAAGAGTGGTAGGCTTGATTTCTCTGCGGCGGCCCAACTGCAATTCAAGGTAAATTGTGTGTTTCTAATTTCTATGAGACTATTTTTTGAATTTGGTCCAACAGCAACAATTTCATAACCCGGTTTTAACAATCTTAAAGCAACTGTTAGCCAATAGCTGTAATTGCCTGGATAGGATTTGATCTCAGATATACAAGAACGCAGCATTGCTCTGGATTTGCTTATGTATTCAGGTTTAATCAAGTGGCTCGATAAACGAATTAGGTTTTCTGCCATAATTGCATTGGAAGAGGGGATGACATTATCAGTGGTTTCTTTTGTTCGAAGGACCAAATCTGTAGTCGAACTAAAATATAAAAGAGGACTGTTTTGGTCTTCAAACTCAGTTAAACAGATCTCTGTTAATTTATCTGCTTGGTTGAGATAATGTTCATCAAACAAGGTTTCATAGGCATCAATGTACATTTTTATCACAGTTGCATAATCCTCCAAAAAAGCATCTATTTTATTTATTCCTTTTTTGGAAATCCTTTTTAAAGTTCTTGAATTAGAAATAAAATTTTGTTCAATAAACTTGATACTCTTTATGGCTAGCTCCAAAGAGGATTCATTTTTAAAACTAATATAAGCCTCCAAA
>JBMZVD010000122.1:0-5365 GCA_049625305.1 Flavicella sp. | reverse complement strand
TATATTTTTATATCTTCGCCAACAGTTGAACTATCATAAATACAAAAAGACAGATGACTTTTAAAAAACACCTTCCCAATGCCATTACTATGTGTAACTTGTTTTCAGGCTGTATTGCTGTTTTTTATGCAGTAATAGGAAGTTTGGATTATGCTGCTTTGTTTGTGGTTATAGGGATTGTATTTGACTTTTTCGATGGTTTTGCTGCGCGAATTTTAAAAGTTCAAGGAGAGCTTGGCAAACAACTTGATTCTTTGGCTGACATGGTTACTTCTGGTTTGGTGCCAGGAATAGTTTTGTTTCAATTGTTGTTGCAAGCTTCTTCAAAAAGTGAAGTTTCTGCTCTGTTTCAAATGGAGAGTTTTGAATTTTTACCTTTTCTTGGTCTTATTGTAACCCTTGCATCAGCCTACCGTTTGGCCAATTTCAATATAGATACACGACAGACAACTTCATTTATTGGATTGCCAACACCCGCAAATACTTTATTAATTGTTTCTTTGCCTTTGATTATTGAATACAGTGATGCCTTATGGTTGGTAGATTTACTACGAAATCAATTTGTATTAGTGGTTCTGGTTTTTTTAAGTTCTTATTTCTTAAATGCCAATATTCCTTTGTTTGCTCTGAAATTTAAAAGTTTTGCTTGGAGAGACAACAGTTATAAATATGTGTTTCTAGGTTTTTCAATCATTTTATTGTTTGCCTTTCAATACGCAGCTATTCCTTTGGTAATTTTTAGCTATTTGTTGTTTTCTATGGTGTATAATTACAAACATAATATCAAATTATAATCCTGTAGTATGTTTGTAACGCAACTTATAACAGCTGAGGATACACATGCCATACGTAGACGTGTTTTACGAGATGGCAAAGACGTATCTGTCGTATTTGAAGGAGATACAGATTGTACTACTTTTCATGCAGGTATTTTCAAGGGTTCTACACTTTTAGGAATTGCGACCTTTATGAAAAACAAACACAAAGACTTAGTTGGGGAACAGTATCAATTAAGAGGCATGGCAGTTTCAGAATCTCACCAAGGTCAAGGATTGGGAAATACATTACTGGGTTTTGGATTGAAAAAAGTATCTGAATTAGGAGGTGATCTTTGTTGGTGCAATGCGCGTACTGTTGCGCTTTCATTTTATAAACATATGGAGTTTGAAATCATTGGAGAGGAGTTTATTGTACCTGAGATAGGTCCTCATTTTGTCATGTTTAAAAAACTTTCAAATGTTTAGAAAATCATTATTTATACTTGTGTTTATAGCTATTGGTTGTCGTAGTACAAAGCAATTAAACACTGACAAAGCTGCCATTAAACAAGTGTTGTTTCAATCTGCTAAAGATTGGAACAATGGTGACATGGCAGCCTATATGAATGCTTATTGGAAGTCTGATAAATTACAATTTATAGGAAGGAATGGAATTACCTATGGGTGGGAGCAAACCTTAAAAAATTATCTAAAAAGCTATCCTAACAAAGAGGTTATGGGGATGTTAAGCTTTGAAATTCTTGACTTACAATACCGTTCTAAAAATGTGTATACCCTTGTAGGTACCTATCACTTGGAACGAAAATCTTCAAATGCTGATGGAATTTTTTCTTTGCTGTTTGAGAGGAAAGATGGTATTTGGTGTATCACATCTGATCACTCTGAATAAGTTGTTTTTAAAAATTATAAAAAATAAAAAAAACAGTAGAGAATAAATTCAATACTGGTTTTTTGGGAGATTTTTAGTATCCTTTATTTCAAAGCTTTTGTCACAATTTTCCCAGTATACCCGTTAGGAAATTCTATCTGTAACAAACTACATATCGTAGGTGCTATAGAAGTTATGTCAATGTGTTTTTTAGTAGTTCCTTTTTTGATTCCAAAACCATAGTACAACATCGGAACATGAGTATCGTAGCTATAACCTGATCCGTGACTCGTTCCCGACTTTTGATAGTAAGAACTCAAAGTAGCAGGGTTTGGTACATATATTACATCTCCAGAAAATTTTTGATTGTATCCTTTTTGAACGGCTTGCATCAACCCTTCCGTAAATTCACTTTCGCGTAAAGTGAAAGAGGTACAAGCTTTGTAGATGTTTTTAAATTGAATGATGTTGTCGGCTATAAAGTTAGATACTGTACGAAGCTCTAAATTGTTTTTTTTAAGCGTTTCTTTGTTGAGGAAAATTTGAAAATTTGACATGTTTTCAATAAGGTTCTCAGTACCAAATTTTTCTAAAGTGATCTCTTTTACAAAATTTTCTAACAACTGATTGTCTATATAATCTGCAGGTATTTTTAGGTTTTTTAAGTAGTTGGGGATTTGAGCTACCGCATGATCAGCAGTTAGGAACAACGTGTATTTGCCTTTTCCGACTTCTTTGTCTAAGAAATCAAGCAGACGTTCAATCTCTAAATCCATACGGATGTAGGTGTCTTCAATTTCTTTTGAGTCCACACCATATTTATGTCCTACATAATCTGTACTTGAGTAGCTGATACTCAAAAAGTCTGTGTGAGATCCATTACCTAATTTTTCTCCTTTAATAGCTGCAATTGCAAAATCAGTAGTTATTGTATTTCCTGCAGGTATTGATTTAAGGATGTCGTAATTTCCATTTTTTTCTCTTAAATTAGGAATATTGTGTGGAAAAACAGGTCTTCCTTCTCCCTTAAAGATACCCTCAAAAAGATTGTCATCGTCGATAGTTTCTGTATAGGTTGCAATGTCGTAATATGTTTTCCAAGGTTGACTGACATAAGCTTCAACCTTTCCATTTTGATTGAACTCATTTACCCATTTCGGTAATTTTTTCATGTAAAAAGAGCTCGTAATCCATTTCCCTTGATCTTTTCCGTCAAACCAATAGGCTCCATTGGCAGTGTGACCAACAGGTAGTATGGCAGAACGATCTTTGATGGCAATTCCTATAGTCTTACCCTTCATATTTTGTGCCAAGTGTAATTGGTCAGCTATCGTAGTTGTTTGTAGCCTGTAAGGAGATTTTTGCCCGTTTTTAGAAGTACTACCTACTGTTTTATAGTTTTCATCGTCTACACAATAGATACTTTTGTTTAGGTATTTATCATACCAATTGTTTCCGATAATTCCATGGTTGTATGGAGTAGTTCCAGTAAATATTGAGGCATGTCCTACAGCGGTAAAAGTTGGTATGTAATTATAGTGTAAGTTTTCCGCTTGAAATCCTTTTTTGATTAATTTTTTAAATCCAAGGTTTCCATATTTGTCAGAAAAGCGAATCAGGTAGTCATAGCGCATTTGGTCTACCACTATACCGACAACCAACTTGGGTTGTTTTTTCTTTTGAGAAAAGATAGAACAAGTAAAAAAGCAAAAAAAGAGTAAAAAATAAAGAAGGTTTTTTTTAAACATATTTAAAGAGTTATTAAGATATATTGGGTGTATATTCTAATATCAAAGATAACTACTCTTACTCTAACAGTCGTTATGATACTATTAAATAAACCTTATTATACAACAGTCTACATACAGTTGAGAACTACTGGTCTTTTCACTAGTTGAGTTCGGCAATATTTTAATACATTAGCAAAAACAACCAAAATACAATAGTATGAATTATATCGAGCATGTGGGGAAGTATTTTATAATGCTCAAGCAAGTTTTTACAAAGCCTCAAAGAAAAGAAGTGTTTCGAGAAAATTTGTTCCGAGAGGTTGAAGATTTGGGACTAAAGTCAGTTGGAATAGTAGCTTTTATCGCTTTTTTTGTGGGAGGTGTTGTAGCTATTCAGACGGCTTTAAATGTAGACAATCCATTGATTCCAAAGTATTTGATTGGATTTGCTACCAAACGTTCCATGATCTTAGAATTTGCTCCTACTTTTGCCTCTGTTATTCTGGCAGGTAAAGTTGGGTCTTTCATTACTTCAAGTATAGGTACCATGCGTGTCACTGAACAAATCGATGCTTTGGAGGTAATGGGAATCAATTCACTAAATTATCTGGTGTTGCCGAAAGTAATAGCAGCAATTCTTTTTTATCCACTACTGGTAATATTAGCCATGTTTCTTGGCATTTTTGGTGGATGGGCAGCGGGTGTAATGACTTCACTTTTTCATTCGATTGATTATATCACAGGTATTCAGTTGGATTTCGATCCTTTTTTGATTGAATACGCTTTGATAAAATCAGTTGTATTCGCTTTTATTATTGCTACAGTTCCTTCGTATCACGGTTATTTTGTAAAGGGAGGTGCATTGGAAGTAGGACGTGCTAGTACGCAAGCAGTTGTTTGGACAAGTGTTATTATTATTTTGTTGAATTATTTTTTAACCCAAATGCTTTTAGGATAGATGATTGAAGTACATAAAATCGTAAAGAGTTTTGAGAATAACACTGTTTTAAAAGGAATAGATGCTCAATTTGAAAGAGGGAAAACAAGTTTGATTATAGGTCAAAGTGGGTCTGGAAAAACAGTTTTTTTAAAGAGTTTATTAGGCTTGCACATTCCTGATTCTGGGAGTATCATATTTGACGGCAAAGCAAATATTGATATGTCTGCTGCCGAAAAGCGTCAACTACGTCAAGAACTAGGTATGGTATTTCAAGGTTCTGCCTTATTTGATTCTTTGACTGTTGAAGAAAATATTATGTTTCCTTTAAAGATGTTTACCCAACAAAATTTTTCCGAGATGAAGGATAGAGTAAATGCAGTAATTAAAAGGGTCAATTTAATCAATGCTAATCAAAAATTTCCCGCAGAGTTATCAGGAGGTATGCAGAAACGTGTCGCGATTGCAAGAGCAATCGTAATGAATCCAAAATATCTTTTTTGTGACGAACCTAATTCAGGGTTGGACCCTCAAACTGCTATTGTAATTGATAATTTGATCCAAGAAATAACAGAGGAATATCAAATTACAACGGTCATAAACACTCACGATATGAATTCCGTAATGGAAATAGGTCAAAAAATTATTTTTTTAAAAAATGGAGTAAAAGAGTGGGAAGGAACTAATAAAGAAATCTTTAAAACTGATAATGAATCGATTGTAGATTTTGTATACAGTTCCAATTTATTTAAGAAGGTTAGAAAAGCATATTTAAACGAAATTAATTGATGAAAAAGTTTTGTTATATAGGAATAAGATTCTATATTTGCACCCGCTAAAACAAAGGAAATAATGACCTGGTAGCTCAGTTGGTAGAGCATCTCCCTTTTAAGGAGAGGGTCCTGGGTTCGAGCCCCAGCCCGGTCACAAAAGCTAGTTTTTATATTAGCTTTTTTTTTAGATTGTAAAAAATCTAAAATTGATATATTGAAATAATGGTGAGATACTCAAGTGGCCAACGAGGGCAGACTGTAAATCTGCTGCGCAAGCT
>JBMZVD010000121.1:0-5542 GCA_049625305.1 Flavicella sp. | reverse complement strand
ATTGGAGTCAAACACGGTTGGAAAAAACTAGAGGGGCCTTACATCGTGACCAAATCCAAAGGAAACGTCATACAAGAAATCAATTGGGAAGCTCCTTTCAAAGTATACAAAGATATTGTCGAAAACAGTAGCTCACTAAAATTTAATGACGACAATTTTTTTGAAATTGCCAAAGGATACCCCTTAGGAATCATCAAACAAGAATTGGATTATGTGGTACGTGATCCTATCGCATTCAACGAAAATGACGAGTTGATATGTGTGTGTAATGTTGAGGAAAATTCCTTAATCAATGTACTCAAAGGAGAACCTGATAACTTATTAACTGCTGCTACACAAGCAAGTGAGGAGAGTTTGTTGCACGCTGAAAATCCTCAACTCGCTATTGTGATTGATTGCATCTCTAGAGTGCTATATCTTGATGATACTTTTGACACAGAACTTCAAAACATTACAAAAACCATCCATGAAAAATACCCAGGCATCCCTGTAAACGGCGCATTGACTTTAGGGGAAATTTCGTCTTATGGAAATGGCTATATTGAATTTTATAACAAAACCATTGTTGTGGGCTTATTTGAATAAATGGAAATAGACAATCAAATTTTTGAAATTTTACAGCTATACGAATACTCAATGAGTATTGGAAAATCTTTTAATTACCATGAAAATTGTGATCAATTCTTACAATTATTACTAAAACGGAGGGAATTAAATGCTTGCTGGGTGTTACGAGAACAAAAGGAAAAATTGGTCAAAAAATATTCTATGCCAAAAGGAGATCCTATTAAGACTGGACTACCCGACCCCAAAAAACAACCGCAACTTTCTGGTATTAAGGATTATGAATTGTTGGTTTATTCTGAAAATTTAAAAGAGTATTGTCCAATCAATATTACTGAGGGCTATATTGCGGTTTTCCGCCTTAAAGAACATGGGTATTTATTTTTGTATTCAAAGAAAAACAACATGTCTCAAAAAGATTTGAGTCAACTTTTACCGGTAATCAAAAAATTCTCCATAACCTTAGAAGCGTGTATTACGCACAATGCTCAAAAAAAATTATTGGTACAATTGGAAGAGCGCAACAAAGATTTGAACAATTACGCACATGTGGTTTCTCATGACTTGAAATCTCCTTTGAGAAATATCAATACCTTGACTTCTTGGTTGCGACAAGATCATAAAAACGTCTTGGAAACGGGAGCTTTGCAATATTTAGATCTTATCACGGACAATATTGCAAAAATGGAAGACCTTATCAGTGGAATCCTGGAATATTCTTCTCTTGGATTGAAAGATTTCAATTCTAGTGAGGTAAATCTCAACAAATTACTTGCCGATTTATTATCTCACATGTATACTCCTGAACATATCAATATTGAAGTTCAAGGGGAGTTTCCAAATATTCAAGGAAATGCGCATCGTTTTCAACAAGTTTTTCAAAATTTGATCAGTAATGCAATCAAATACAACGACAAAGAAAAAGGAATTGTATCTGTCGGCTATCATTATTGCGAAAATCAGCTTGAATTCTTTGTAAAAGACAATGGAAAGGGAATTGAAGAAAAATATTTTAAAAAGATTTTTGAGCCTTTTAAAAAGTTAGAAAACACCAAAGATTCTTCTGGTATAGGACTTTCAATTGTGGAAAAAATTGTCAATGCCTACGAAGGAAAAATCAGAGTGGATTCTGAGGTTGGAAAAGGAACTACCTTTTATTTTACATTGAACTAAAAACAAAATTTCTCCAACATTAGAATGGTATAGACAACAAACAGAAAGTTTTTTGTATGGCTTGTGAAATTTGGAAAATTATTAATTGTATATTCTAGGCACCTTAAATCAGTACTGTATAGGTCATTGTTTAATACATAATCCCCGAACATTATGAACAAATGGAGCTTTTTTTTATCAATATTGCTATTGTTTTCATGCAGTGAAAAAGAAACACATCTGAAAGAAGATAATTTGAAGGGTAATGTCACAGAAGTTTCTGAAATACTCTACAAAGCGGATGCTATACAAAATGGATACAATGAACAAACAAAGGCGTACCAAGGACATCTTTTTAAAAAATACAACACCAACGGAAACAGAACTTGCGTACAAGTAATGGGAAAAGGTGGAGTTGTGCTTCATTCAAAAATATTTGATTACAACGATGCTCAACTGTGCACAGAAATAGAAACCTACGATTATTTGTACAATGGAGAGCATGAATACAGAGGAAAATATATATTTGAATACAAGGGGCAAAAAAAGCAAACATTGCTAAAAATAGATAGCAATAATGACACTATTGACATCCATACGTTTAGCTATAAAGTAGCGGATAAAATCGTTGAAAATGTGACAAACTTTGTCACTAAAAATAAATTCACCTACGAAAACTCTTATGAAAATGGAAGGTTGGTCCAACAGGTAATAAAAGATAGTACGGGACATATTACGAATCAAATGCTATGGCAAAACAATGCCTACGGCGATAATATCAAATATACTAATAGCGTTCCATCAAGTGACAAAACACAAATTGATTCTTTTGCTTACGAATACGACGCTGTTAAAAATTGGGTAAAAAAATACAGATTCAATTCAGATGGTACACTTTTGAACATCACAAAAAGACACATTGTGTACAACAATCACAAAGACGGTTTTGTAAAAAGTACGGAGATGGTAATGGGTGTAGGATTGTTGATGTTATTTTTTCTTATCCTAATACTATGCAGGCTATACAAAAGGTACAATCTTAGCAAAAACGCTACATTGTAGTATTCAGACCTTACTAACAACTGATTAAAAGCTATATCTTCAGAAAAAAGCTACTATTTTAGGCCCTTAAGAGTTCTTGAAAACAAAGTAAGAATCGTGCAAGTCAGTGAGTCGTTTGATTTTATACAGGTATTCCTTTTTCTTTTTTCAACACTGTATAATTACGATTTAAAGCGATTGAACGTACAAATTGTTAGATATAAGAGCTGTGCGATTGGTTTGCGCAATCAAAGTTTGTTTTTAAATCTGAAAAATTCCAATACCTAACACTTTGATAAATAATATTTCTGTATTTTCGAATTTCAATCAACCCCAAAAATTATATGCTATGTGTGACTTGTCTGGTCCCTTCAAACTCTGTACCTGTGATGATGATATTGATGAAAACAAGCCGTATTGGTGTTTGGAGACAAATCTTACAGACCGACAAGAAGGATTTGAAATTTATGGTACCATGGCTGATCCCTTCAATAGGGAACCAACAAGAGGCGAAAAGTTAGAAGTTGTTCTCAACAGCCGTAATGTTTTTGATTTTGAATACAGTCCCAAAGAAAACGATTGTTTGACCTTTTATTATAACGAAGACAATTTTGATTCTTTTGAATTTTTAGAGGGATCTTGGAAAGAAAAAGCTTCTTTAGGAGTACATACTTTTGACACCTATGAAAGAGTATTGCGAGGACACCTTCCAAAAAAGAAAAAATAACATGCGCAACGGTTTTCTGATTTTTATCTTTTTACTGAGCAGTTATACGTATTTAAGCAGTGCACAAAACTGTAAAAAACCAAACATTGTCCTATTTCTAGTGGACGACATGGGACTTATGGATACCTCGCTCCCCTTTGTTATAGACACCAAAGGAAACCCCGTACGCTATCCTTTAAATGACTTCTACAAAACTCCACACATGGAGGCGTTGGCAGAAACGGGTATACGATTTAGTAATTTTTATGCACATTCTGTCTGTTCGCCCTCGAGAGCTTCGATTGTAACAGGACAAAATTCTGCAAGACACAAGACGACTACTTGGATACATCCTCAAAAAAACAACCGAGGTGCCCAAGGTCCTACCGACTGGAATTGGAAAGGTCTTCATAAAAAAAGCGTGACATTGCCAAGGCTATTGCAACAAAACGGCTATGCGACCGTACATGTTGGAAAGGCACATTTTGGTCCTTTCAAATCTGAAGGAGCTGATCCTTTGAACCTTGGTTTTGATATCAATATTGGAGGGAGTGCTATAGGAAGACCTGGCAGTTACCTCGGTACAGAAGGTTTTGGCCATATCGCAGGAGACAAGATAAGGGCGGTGCCTGGTCTAGAAAAATACCACGGTAAGGATATTTTCTTAACCGAGGCATTGACTTTAGAGGCAAAAAATGAAATTGACAAAGCCCATAAAGCTGGTAAACCTTTCTTTTTACACATGTCTCATTATGCCGTACATGCGCCATTTTACTCGGATCCTCGATTTGCTGACAACTATAAAAATTCGGGTAAATCTAAAAAAGCACAAGCATTTGCGACCCTTATAGAGGGTATTGACAAGTCCTTAGGTGATTTGATTGCACATCTAACTAATTTAGGCATTGCAGAAAATACACTTTTGTTGTTTTTAGGAGACAACGGTTCTGATGCACCACTTCCTATCAAAAAAAACTACAGCAGTGCTACGCCATTGAAAGGTAAAAAAGGAAATCATTGGGAAGGTGGGTTGCGTGTGCCTTTTATCGCTTCATGGGCGAAGGTAAATGCACAAAACTCATTACAAAATAAACTTGCGCTTGCTCGCAATAGCATTCAAACACAAATAGCAACGATAGAAGACCTCTTCCCTACCTTGTGTCATATTTCAGGAACTCAAATTCCAAAAAACCATCTGGTAGACGGAAGCGATTTAACAATACAGATGCAGGGCAACACCAATATAACAAGAAAGAAAAGGTTCTTAAATCATTTCCCACATGGAAAACACCGTTCTAGTTATTTTACCTCTTTAGTTTCCGATGGGTGGAAAGTAATCTACCACTACCCTACTGAGAAAAAAGAACATTATGAGTTGTATGACCTCGTAAAAGATCCGTTTGAAGGTGAGAATTTGGCGGCGTCAAATCCTGAAAAACTGAAAGAAATGCTCGTGTTGGTTCAAGAAGAACTGCAAGAGAAAAAAGCATTGTACCCTGAAAAAGAGGGATTACAGTTACTTGTTGAAATTCCAAATTAAACATGTACCAAAACAATTCCGTTTTCCGATTGCGATTTTTCGAACAACGGAAAACGAAAGGTGTTGCGTCAGAAAATTAGGTCTATTGCGATTTTCTTTTGATGTAAGCACACAATGGAATTTAAAAACAAAATCAATTCAGCGAATACGTAAAACCAAAAGTAGGTGCAAAACCTGAAAAAACATGAGAAGACTTTTGAGAACTCAAATTTTGTATGTAGGTAATGGGTAGAAAAAATTCAATCCCAAATGCATCGTTGAGTTGGTAGTTTCCTCCCAAACCTGCTTTGAGTATAGAGATACCACCGCTCAAATCACTGTGTTTATCTGTTGATAATTGATTGTCATCTGCCTTGAATTGTAAGGTTCCCAATCCAAACCCAAATTCTGCAAAGATTTTCCAAGTATAGTAACTTATAAAATCGTTCCGTAAAGAAGGAACAAAAGCATAAGAATTGTAGTAAGAACCTACAGATTCGATGTAAAAACCCTGCATGGTTGTATAATTAAAATTTAAAAGCACTGCGGTATTGTCAGAT
>JBMZVD010000120.1:0-5546 GCA_049625305.1 Flavicella sp. | reverse complement strand
CATGGATTTTCAGTCCATTGCTCTACCAACTGAGCTAAGGCACCATTATTACTTATCGAGTGAATACATCACTTTGTCTAAGCGGTTGCAAATATACAGGTATTTTTCATGTATTTCCAAACTTTTTTTAAAAAAAAGGTATTTGTATCTTTGAAATTCATTTTTCATTATGACAAACCTGATTATTGACGAAGGAAACACGTGTATTAAAATTGCTGTTTACGAGTCTGATACATTAAAAAATCTATCTGTAGTTTCTACTGATTCACTTGAAGAAGTATTGCCAACTTTTTTTAAAAGTTATTTTATTTCCAATGTGATCTTATCTTCTGTAGGTGGTTTAGTTGAAATTATCAAAGATTTGATTCCTTTAGAGATCCCTCTATTGTTGCTTTCGAATCAAACAAAAGTACCTTTTGATAACTTGTATACGAGTCCTACAACTTTAGGGGTAGATAGAATTGCATTAGTGAGTGCAGCTACAGAAAGATATCCTTTAAAAAACGTATTGATTATAGATGTAGGAACATGTGTTACATATGATTTTATAAATGCCCAAAATAAATATTTAGGAGGAGCAATCGCTCCGGGTATTTTGATGCGCTACAAAGCATTATCAACATTCACAGCCAAACTTCCGAAATTGTCATTTGAAGTTCCTGAAACAATTATTGGTACAAACACCCAATCTAGTATTCATTCCGGTGTTGTAAATGGCATTCAGTTTGAAATAGATGGCTTTATAAGTGCTTATCAACAAAAGCATTCTGATTTAACAGTAGTTTTAACAGGAGGAGACAGTATTTATTTGTCTAAAAGATTAAAAAATAGCATATTTGCGCATCCAAATTTTCTCTTGGAAGGTTTGAACACCATACTAAAATACAACATACACGAATGAAACAGAAAACGATCCTGTTTTTAGCGCTGCTAAATTCACTGTGCCTTTTGGCTCAAAAGCAACAATCCTCTCCCTATTCATTTTTTGGAATTGGAACTAGCTTTCTTCCAAAGACAGTTGAGGAGTCCTCTATGGGAGGAGTAGGAGTTGCTATTTCGGATCCAATTCGACTTAGTATGAGTAACCCCGCTACTTTATCATCCTTACGATTTACTAATTATTCTTTAGGAGTTTTAAACAATAAGGCAACCGTTAGTGATACAAATGTAAATCAGGAAGGCTCTACTTTGACACTGTCTTATTTAAATTTAGGAATTCCTTTGGGTAAAAAAGGAGGGATTTCACTTGGGGTCAAAGCAGATACTGGTGTAGGATATGAATTGACAGATTCAACAAATCCAGATTATGTAGATGTTTATGAAGGTTCGGGAGGATCTAATAGCTTTTACATTGGAGGTGGTTATCAGGTTTTTAAGGGATTCTCACTTGGAATCCAAACTTCTTTTATTTTTGGAAATATTACTCACGTTATTACTGATAAAGAAGAAAACTTGTTCTATGATACACGATTGCAGACTGAACTTTCGGTAGAAGGAGTGATGACAAAATTAGGAGCACATTTCGAAACGTTGGTTTTTTCAAATAAGACCTTAAGCTTTGGTATAACACATGAGTTAGAGCATACAATTGATATTGTTGAAGTGAATATTTTTAATCCTGATGGTTCGAATGGATTACTTACAAATGCTGCAAATACAACTTTTGCAGTTGCGTATGGTAAAAGAAGCATGTGGCAATCAAGTTTAGAACTGAGTGTAAGCAATCCAAAGTCTTTTGAGAGATCAGCTACCGATTACATAACAAATGGGGCGTCTTTTGGAGATTACCAACGTATCTCTTTTGGAGGTTACTATACGCCTAAATTCAACTCATTGACAAGCTATTTTCAAAGAGTGACGTATCGTGCAGGTGTAAAGTATGAAAATACTGGTTTGATACTAGGTGATACGGAGGTAAAAGATCTTGGCATGTCTTTTGGTGTAAGTTTACCATTAGGAAAAGGATTGACTAGTTTAAACTTAGGAGTTGATTACGGTGTCAAAGGAGAAATATCATCTACCACTGTTGAAGAAAAGTATTTCAATATACGTCTTGGAGTTTCGTTGGGTGATAAATGGTTTAATAAAAGAAAAATAAATTAATTAGTTAATAGAGTTTAGAAATGAGAAAATTTGCAATTATTATAGCTTGTTTGTTCTTTAGTTTTTCGGTATCTGCTCAAGATGCTGGAAATCAAGAAGCGATGATTAAGTACAATCTTTTTAAAGGAGATTACAAGTCGAAAAATTATGAATCTGCCTATGAAAACTGGATATGGTGTTTGGATAATGCTCCTAAATTATCTGTAAATATTTACAAGTTAGGGGCTACAATTGCTAAGCATAGATTGAAAAATGCAACTGAAGCAGACAAGCCAGCGGCAATTGCTTTGGTTGAGAGAGTGTATGATCAAAGAATTAAAAACTACCCTCAAGATTTAGCAAAAGTTTACAGTGACTATGCTACTTTTATGGTTGAAAATGGGTATGAAGAAGATAAGGTCTACGCAGCATTACAAAAATCATATGAAGCAGACCCATCAAAAATGGGAATAAAATCTATGTTCCGTTTCTTTAAGATGTTGACTGAAAGAAATAAAGATGAAAACGTGCAATTTATCTTTGACACCTATGATGTTTTGGTAAAAGGAGTAGAGAGCAAGTTGAATTATTACGCTGCAAAGTTAGACAAATACCACAAAAAGGAAGATGCTGGAAATGTATTGTCTTCTAAAGAACAAAAGATGGTTAAAGCTTATGAGAACAATTCAAAAGCTATGGGACAAGTTGTAGGAGGATTGGATAAAATTATCACAGACTTGTCTACTTGTGAAAGATTGATTCCATTGTACACTAAAGATTTTGAAGCAAATAAAACGAACTCGCCATGGTTAAAAAGTGCGGTTAATATGATGTACAAGAAAGAGTGTACTGATGACCCGCTTTATGATAAATTGGTTGAGACTTATGTGAACGTAGATGGTTCTCCTGAAGCCTATGTGTTTTATGCAGGAATGTTGATGAAGAACAACGAGATGAACAAAGCACAAGAATATTTCTTAAAAGCTGTAGGTCAAGAAACGGATGCATTCAAAAAAGCAAAATACTTGTATAAGATTGCTTCAATTATGGAGAAAAAAGGGCGTAAGTCTGAAGCTAGAAAATATGCATTACAAGCTATTAAAAATCAAAGAAGTATGGGTAAAGCATATTTGTTGATAGCTAGAATGTATGCTTCAAGCGCAAACGATTGTGGAGCTTCTGAATTTGAGAAAAGAATGGTATACGTTGCAGCTTTAGATATGGCTAGAAATGCAGCTGCAGTTGATCCAGTTTTGAGAAAAAAAGCTGAAAAATATGTCACGAGTTACAAAGCATCTGCTCCAGATAAAAAAGCTATTTTTACTGAAGGTGTGCAATCAGGTTCTCCATATAAAATCGGTTGTTGGATAGGAGTTACGGTTAAAATTCCTTAATTTTACTCCACAAATCAATTATAATTTTAGTATTGAAAGTTTCAAAATACATTAAAATTAACACAAAAAACATTGTTGTCATCCTTTTGGCGGCAATGTTTTTTTCTTGTGTAAACAGTGTGAAAGAAGTCAATGACTTTTTAGCGGATAAAAATTTACCCATTGGAGAGTCTGAAAATGTCTTTCATGTTTATAAGGATTCTGGGAATATCGTTTTTCGCTTGAATACCCCACTGTTACTTGATTTCTCCAATAGAAAAAAGCATCCTTACTCAGAGTTTCCCAAAGGGGTTGAATTGGTTACTATAAGTAAAAACGGTCTTGACTCGACCACAGTAACTGGTGAGTACGCGATTTCATATTCTAAAACGTCTGTATCTGAATTGATTGGTAATGTGGTTGTTTATAACCATACAGAAAGATCAAAACTAAAAACCACTCAATTGTATTGGGATCAAAAGTCCAAATATTTTTTTACGGACAGACCATTTACATTAACAGTCGAAAATGATACAGTTTATGGAATAGGCTTTGAGTCTAAAGAGAATCTGAGCGAATGGGTATTAAAAAAAGTTACAGGGAATTTAAATATTAAAGAAGACGAATAAATATGAATGCATTTTCAAAATATATCGAAATAGGTTACTTGCTTGTTGGACTACTTTTTATCGTTGATGGATGCTTTAGTTTTGATGAGGGAACTGAGATTGCTGTTTTAAGAATTGGACTCGGAGTAATGGCAACCTTTATGTTTTTCTTCAAAAGAAGATTTCGTAAAAAACGTTCTTAATACCAACTACCAATGGAGTTTGACTTAGTAATCATAGTACTCAGTGTCTTATTTTCCGCTTTTTTCTCTGGGATGGAGATAGCTTTTGTTTCTGCAAACAAACTGCATATTGAACTTGAAAAGAAAAGAGAAGGTTACGCCTATGTCGTTTTGGGAAAACTAACAGAAAAGTCATCTAAGTTTATAACTACAATGCTTGTGGGTAACAATATATCTTTGGTAGTCTACAGTTATTTTATGGGGGAAGTGTTGATTTCCTTGTTGCTTCCTATAATGCCTGCAAACCTACTTAATGACTTCTCATTATTGTTGACCCAAACGTCTCTTTCTACATTAGTAATATTGATAACAGCGGAATTTTTGCCCAAAGCAATTTTCAGAATATATGCTAATGAAACATTGAAGTTTTTTGTTTTTCCTGCTTATTTTTTCTATTTAATATTCTATTTCATTACTGATTTTATAAGTCTTATTTCAGACTTTTTTCTACAAACTTTTTTCAACACTGAAGAAGAAGAAACACAAAAAGAGTTCAGTAAAAAAGAATTAGGAGATTATATTTCTGAACAAATTGACACCAACGAGGATAAAAAACAATTGGATTCTGAAATACAAATCTTTCAAAATGCTCTTGATTTTCACAAGGTAAAGGCCAGAGAAATAATGGTTCCTAGAACTGAAATTATTGCAGTAGAGTTACATGATTCTCTAGAGGATTTAAGCAAGCTATTTATTGAATCAGGGCTTTCAAAAATAATTGTTTACAAATCTTCTTTGGACGATGTCATTGGCTATGTTCGTGTTTACGATCTGTTTTCTAAACCTAAAAGCATCAAATCTATACTCATGCCTGTAGAGATAGTTCCTGAAACCATAGGTATTAATGATGTGTTGTCTGTACTTACAAAAAAACGTAAAAGTATTGCTTTGGTATTGGATGAATATGGAGGAACTTCAGGTTTAATTACCGTCGAAGATGTGATAGAAGAAATTTTTGGAGAAATTGAAGACGAGCACGACTCAACAGCTTTATTAGACGAACAAATAGATGACAATTCGTATAAGCTATCTGCTCGATTGGAGATAGATTACTTGAACGAAACCTATAATTTCAATATTCCTACTGATGAAAGTTATGAGACTTTAGGAGGTTTTATTTTAGATCATACAGAGAGTATTCCATCTCAAGGAGAAGTCTTCAGTATTTTAAACATAGAAATTGAAGTTTTAAAGGTGACAAGTTCTAAAATTGAACATGTTATTTTACGAATTTTACCTGC
>JBMZVD010000119.1:0-5790 GCA_049625305.1 Flavicella sp. | reverse complement strand
TCCTACAAAACCGATAAAGTTGACATTCCAAAGTGGTAAACCGGTAGCAGTGATTTTAGATATATGTCATAAAGAAAAGATTGATCTATTGATATTAGGAGCACTTCAAAAAGAAAATATTTACAAATATTACGTTGGATCTATTGCTAGAGTCTTAACACGAAAAGCACCTTGTTCTGTATTGCTACTCATCAAGCATTCCATTGAAAGAATTCCTTGCAAACATATTGTTGTAAACGGATTAAAGGACCCAAAAACTGAGGAAACAATACGTACCTCGTTTTATACAGCACAAAGTCTTGGCTGTCCAAAAATCACTATTGTAGAGGAAGTAAATCAAGAAGAGGTAGTCACCAAAGTGAGTGACGATATATCACTGAGGAGAGCAAACATAGAAAAAGAGAGAATCGCCAATCAGGAATTCATTCGCGTACAGGAAATACTGTCGCATATAGACACAGGGCTTAAAAAAGATATTGAATTACGAACCCAAAGTATTTTTGGAAGAAAAGGATATTCTATAGGACATTACGCACGTGTCGTACGTGCAGACTTACTCATTATGAATGCTCCAAAAAAAACCACAATATTCGATAGAATATTTACCCACGATATGGAATATATTTTGTCAGAACTACCAACCGACGTTTTAATTGTAAAATAACATGATAAAAAAACAATCTGCTTACAAAACCTTTATCAATGACCTTCCAAAAAATATGTTTGCTGGATTTGTCGTATCCTTGATTGCTCTTCCTCTTGGGATTGGTCTTGCGTTGGGTTCAGATGCCCCTCCTATTGCTGGAATCATTTCTTGTATCGTTGGAGGTATTACAGTCGCTATACTCGGTGGATCTCATGTAACTATTACAGGTCCAGGTTACGGTTTGGTTGTAGTTTTACTGAATGCCATCACTACATTAGGTGCAGGAGACCTACACCAAGGTTACCTATACACACTTGCTGCCATTGTATTTTCAGGGATTATATTGACGCTATTGGGTTTTTTACGATTGGGAGTTTTAGGAGATTTTTTTCCGTCCTCTGCCATACAAGGTATGTTGGCCGCAATTGGGGTTGGAATTATTGCCAAACAATTCCATATCATGTTTGGAAACACGGATCTGAAAGGGTCAACAGTAGACATGTTGCTTGATTTCCCTAATACAATTATTCCATTTTTTGCAAACGAAACCGACAATACAACTGCAGGAATAATTGGACTTGGAAGTCTTTTTATCATGTTTTTCTACTCAAAAGTGCGCAACAAATTTTTACAATTAGTACCCGCACCCATGTGGATCGTTGTGATCACAGTAGGACTAGGCTATTACTTTGAATTTTTTTCAACTAAAAGTTTACCTATTGCAAAAAACCTCATAATTTCATTTCCAGCTGATTTAATAAATACATTGGCATTTCCTGACTTTTCCAAAATAGGTAGTTTTGAATTTTTAAATGCAGTGATTGCGATTACTTTGATTTCGAGTATAGAATCTTTATTGAGCATCAAAGCCTCTGATAAAATTGATGCCAAAAAGAGACGATCAAATGTAAACAAAGACCTTAAAGCACTTGGAATAGCGAGTACTTTGAGTGCTTTTCTAGGAGGATTAAATGTGGTTACTGTGATTGCTAGAAGTTCTGTGAATGCTAATAACGGTGCCACCAACCGTTCTGCAAATTTCTTTCATGGCTTGTTTATCTTACTGTTTATAGTACTCTTCCAAAATCAAATTCGAATGATTCCATTGACGGCGTTGTCAGCGATACTTGTCTATACTGGTTACAAGCTTGCAAACCCAACAAATGCAATGAAAATTTTCAAAATTGGGAACGAACAATTTATCATATTCCTAACAACTTTACTCGTTACCATTTTTACAAATTTGATTGTAGGAATTGCATGTGGAATATTTGCCACCTTCGCCATTCATGTAATTCTCAACAAAAGTATAAGCATATTTGTAAGAAACATATTCAAACCTAATGTATTGATGTACAAAGAGAATGATGAAAAAGGCACCTTTTATGTAAGTATCGTAAATTTTTGTAGTTTTTTAAATTTCTCTAAATTAAAATCAAAATTGGATCAGATACCTGAACACAGTGATGTGATTGTTGATTTTTCTAGATGTAGCTTTGTAGACCATACCGTTATGGAAAATGTAAGTAATTACATAGTTTCGTTTACTGCTAAAGGAGGTCATTTTGAAGTGATTGGATTAGATTTACACGGTGCACATACCTCACACCCCTTTGCATTGAGAAGAATTTCGCAAACTAAGAGATTAGCTTCCGGAAAATTGACGAAGAGACAAAAATCACTCAAAAATATTGCTAAAGACTTTCATTGGACTTACAAAGCAAGACCCGAAAACATATTTTCATTTCTAAAAGACTTTGAATATTTCAAAACCAAAGAAATCAAAAGAGTAAAAAACGTACTTACTGACGAAAAATGTACTATTTTTGATGTGTTGTATACAGAGGGAGCTTTTATTGCTAAACAAGTGATTCGAAGTACCATGATGCATATCAAAACAGAAAAAAATATTCCAAGTTTTACATTGGATAGAGATGGGATTTTTGAATATTTATCACACCTGATAGTTCATGATGATATTCATATAAAAAACCACCCTGATTTTACCAATCGTTTTTCTCTTAGTGGAAAAGACAAAGCTAGAATTGAGGAATTCTTTACCGATGAATTGGTTTTATTTTTTGAAAGTAATTCATACTATCATATAGAAGCTACACCTAATGGACTACTTATCGTTAACAAAGAACGATTGGGATCTGTGAAGGAAATAAAAGCGATGGCTTCATTTGGTAAACGCTTGAAAAAAGTCATTAATAACAATAACAGCTTGTCGCTTTGAATTTATAGTATCGGTTTGAAGAAATGAATATGAGACCAAATGGTCACATGATTAGTTAAAAAAATAACGTATGTTAGGATTAAAATTACCTACGGACCCTAGATGGGTCAATATTGTAGAAAAAAACATCGATGAAATACTGATAGACCACGCACACTGTGAGCAAAAGGCAGCATCAACAGCCATTTCTTTGATAGTGAGCTTTCCTGAATATACGGATTTGGTTCAAGAAATGATTGCTTTGGTTAAGGAAGAAATGGGTCATTTTAAAATGGTACTAGACAAACTTACCGCTAGGGGTAAAACTCTCGGAAGAGACCGTAAGGATTTGTATGTAGTTGAACTTTTAAAATTTTTCCCTAAAGGTGGTAGTCGAACAGATCAATTGGTGCACAGATTGTTGTATGCCGCTTTGATTGAGGCGAGAAGCTGTGAACGTTTTCGTTTATTGTCTAATCATCTTGAAGATGAAAAACTTGCAAAATTCTACAAAAACCTAATGATTTCTGAAGCAGGTCATTACACTCTTTTTTTAAAATTTGCCCGACAGTATGGGAATCGAGAAATTGTAGACAAAAAATGGAACGATTTACTTGAATACGAGGCAAAAATCATGGAAAACCTAGGAACACACGAATCTATACACGGATAATATCAGTTTTTCAATGACGAAAGCAGAACTCAAAAACTTTTTGGATGCGAAAGTCTCTCAATACAATACCTGCGATTTTATAGATTCAGACCCAGTACAGATTCCACATTTGTACCAACTGAAAGAAGACAGAGAAATCGCTGGATTTTTGGCGGCAACAATTGCGTGGGGCAAGCGCGATATGATTATAAAAAACAGCCATAAAATGATGTCATTTTTGGGAAATTCGCCCTTTGACTTTATTATGAATCACAAAGAATCACACCTAGAGCACATTGAGAATTTTGTCCACAGAACATTTAACGTTATTGATTTTAAATACTTTATAAAATCGCTCAAAAATATGTACACCAATCACAATGGTTTAGAAGGTGTTTTTACCAAATACCAAACTGAGAATTCTATACAACCTGCAATACATGAATTTAAAAAAGTTTTTTTTGAATTAGAACACCTACCGAGAACAACCAAACACGTTTCAGATCCTAAAAAAGGCTCGGCGGCAAAACGCATCAATATGTATTTGCGTTGGATGGTACGTCAGGACAATTATGGAGTTGATTTGGGTCTATGGAAAAAAATCTCTCCATCCCTACTCTCCTGTCCTTTAGATGTGCACTCAGGAAATGTAGCACGTAAATTAGGCTTGCTTAAACGCAAACAAAACGACGGTAAAGCAGTGGCTGAATTAGATGCTTCATTGAGAAAGCTAGACCCTTTGGACCCCGTAAAATACGATTTTGCCCTTTTTGGATTGGGTGTTTTTGAAAGTTTTTAGTGTCTTAAAACATACAGATGTTAGAATCTAAAAAATTATACTAGGTACCTGTATACAAACAAAGCCCAAACATAAATGTTTGGGCTTTGTCGTTTGCTATAGACTATAAATATGTAAGATTAAGCCGCTTTATTTTTACGTGCCTCCTTAAAATTCTTTATAAAAGCAACCATAGCGATTACTGTCGAAATAAGCATGATTGTTACTCTTGCGATGGCCATAGAATCGTTACGTTCAAATGCCCCCATCAAAGGTTTTATCAAACCAAAAAATATCAATAAGGTCAATAACACTGCGATATGAGCAATTACTTTGTTTTGAGTCTTTACTCCTTTGTTAAGAGCCACCAATACAACCCCTATAAAAGCAGGAATTAAGGCTGTTAAAGAGGGGGTATCCGATGAAAAATATCCCCATAATGAGAATCCTATCAATGCAATCGCATTGTATAAACTTGCAGTATGTGCTTTCATTGTATGTAGTATTTTAATGAATGTTAGTTATGTTATATACTTTCAAAAATAAGGAAAACTATAAGAAATGAACTGATTTTTTCAGAAAATAAAAACATAATGTACCGAAAAAAATGAAGCTTCTCTTGCTATTATTTTGAAAAATTAAAGGTCTTGGATTGCCAATTGGTACCGAGAAGAATTGTAATCTCATCGTAATGGCCATGCATCAATTCAAAAAATCGCAACCACTCTTCTTTCATGTCTGGATTTCCAGCATGAAGTACCTTTTCATCGGCTGCAAACGCTTCCCATGAAGGAAAAAACGAAACAATTTCAACCGAAAGTCCTGAACCTGTTAAATGACTACTTTGAAAAATCAAAGTTGCATTTCCACGTTCAATAGCCAATTTAGTATATGCATTGTGTGCGATGGCTGTAAATTCTTCCATGTCACTATATTTTACATCAAATAAAGCTGATATCACTATCATCTTCTTTGAGGGGTCAAATGCATCACTACTGTATAAATATTCTTCTGGTTTGATTAAAATACGTGTTTCATCCGTATGCCCTTCAATATAGAGAGATAAATATCGTTTCCATTCAACTTTTATGGCGGCTTCTTCTTCCTCTGTCAAATTTAAAGCTTCGATATTCTTTTTAAGAACCTCTCGAGGTTTGTCTTGATGCATGGCTTCTTGACTTGGATACACATCTACAATCATCATCGAATAATCACCTCCTCGTGCATGATTAAACAGCCATGTGTGTAATAAGGTGCGGTCTTCACCAGCAGATAAATCTGTAAACTTTTTGTGCAAATACATAAATTCTTGAGTATTCGCTTTTGGCACTGCCAAATATATTATTGAGTGAACGTTTTGTGCTAGCGTACTCAATGTAAATAAAAGAACTATAGTGGTTAGTATTCCGTTTTGTTTTTTCATGATGATAGTATTTAAGTTTTATTAACACAATAATTTACAAATACCTTATAATGAAAAATCAATCTTTTGACAA
>JBMZVD010000118.1:0-5827 GCA_049625305.1 Flavicella sp. | reverse complement strand
GGAGATATTTTAGTAATGATAATAGACGGAATCAATAACATAAGTAGACACAAGGCCAAAGTTCCAATATTCAAAAGTAAAATGTGCCATAAATTGATAACTACAGGTGCTGTACTAACATAATATGTTTCAGGGTCAAGTTGCACCAATTCAAAATACTTCTGAACCAATAACAAAATAATACCAATAGCATTGCCAATAAACAAGCCTTTAAAAATTATATAGGAAGCATTGTAAAGAAATATCTTGCGAATACTCCAATTGTTTGCACCCATTGATTTTAAAATTCCAATAGTTTGAGTACGCTCTAAAATCAAAACGAGCAATGCTGTGATCATATTAATTCCTGCAACAAGAATCATAATTCCGATGATAATAGATATGTTTTTGTCAAACAACTGCAGCCATTCGAATATGGCTGGATACATTTCTAATATAGTCTTACTATTTAAAGTACTATCAATTTCATTGTAAATAGCAGAACCTAGAACCTCTATCTGATCAAAATCTTCAAGAAAAATCTCAAATCCACCTATCTCTTCTGTATTCCATTTGTTTAATTTTTGAATGTGTTTTATATCTCCTAAAACATAACTTTTATCAAAGTCAATAAACCCCGTATTATAAATTCCACACACATTAAAAACACGCCTATTTGGCAGTTTATTGACCGCATTCTTAATAAAATAAGTATCGAACTTATCTCCTAATTGAATCCCCAATCTTTCAGATAAAATTTTTGAGATCAAAACTTCATGTGTTCTAGATACACTATCAATCTTTGGAAGCTTTCCATCGATTAAGTATTCTTGTAGTCTACTCCAATCATAGGTGTGATCTACCCCTTTTAATACAATACCCTCAAAATCTTTTTCTGTGCGTATCAAGCCGGCCTTAATGGCATAAGCTTGGACTGTTTTCACTCCCTTTACCTTTGTGAAATTTGGATAAAAATCTTGTTCTTTAGAAATCGGAAATTGAGAAGTTTCCGAAGTATTATTGTCGTAGTTTACTATGGACACGTGCCCATTGAACAAGGATAGTTTTTCACGGATTTTGTGCTTTAATCCAATACCTGTTGCTACTGTGACCAACATCATTACCATCCCTAGAGAAATCGCTGTTATTGCAATTTTTATAATTGGAGTTGAAATGCTACTTTTATACTTCTTTGTAGCTCTAAAACGTTTGGCTAAAAATAATTCGTAATTCAAGACAATTGGTTCATGTTAAAAATCAAAAATACATATAAAAATTGGGGAGAGGGAATAAAATTAACAAGAATCAAAAAGAAGTTTTCTCACTTTATAATATTCCTTGTTTATTTCTCAATTCTCTTGACTTCAAATGGATGCAAAGCTCAAAAACCCGAATCGTATATTGAGGTGGCTGCAAACAACACAAACGCATATCTCCCATTGCTACATAACAAAAACATTGCAGTTGTCGCCAATCAAACCTCTGTTATTTTTAAAAAAACCTCAAGAAACTCCTTCACTCATATCGTAGACTCATTGTTGCTTCACAATGTACATATCAGCAAAGTCTTTTCACCAGAACATGGTTTTCGTGGCAAAGCGGACGCTGCTGAACATGTTGCAAATGGAACCGATTCAAAAACTGGGCTACCTATTATTTCTCTCTATGGTACACATAAAAAACCAACTAAAGGTGATCTTAAAAATGTAAACCTCGTACTCTTTGATATTCAAGATGTAGGCGTGCGATTTTACACTTATATTTCAACTTTACACTATGTCATGGAAGCTTGTGCAGAAAATAAGATACCCATTCTAGTGCTTGACAGACCCAATCCCAATGGACACTATATCGATGGGCCTGTTTTAGACAGGGATTACAAAAGTTTTGTTGGAATGCACACTGTTCCACTGGTTTATGGTATGACTATTGGTGAATATGCAAAAATGATCAATGGAGAAAAGTGGTTAAAAAACGGCGTACGAGCAAAGCTAACTGTAATTCCCTTAAAAAATTACGACCATAATACTGCCTATGATTTACCGATTCGTCCCTCTCCTAACCTACCAAATGCAAGGTCAATCAATCTTTACCCATCTTTAGGTTTCTTTGAAGGCACATCGATTAATGCAGGTAGAGGAACGGAAAATCAATTCCAACAGTACGGAGCTCCATGGTTTCCTAAAACTGGTTTTAAATACATACCTAAAGCCAATTTCGGCGCGAAATATCCCAAGCACCAATCAAAAAATTGCTGGGGTATAAATCTAAAATCTCAAAAAAAACTAAACAGTGTATCTCTAAACTGGTTGGTAGATGCTTATCAAAAAACGAGAGCAGCCAAAGAGGTTTTCTTTGGAAAAACTTTTACGGTTCATGCAGGAAGCCCTGAACTTCAAAAACAGCTAGAAGCAAATATGACCGCTAAAGAAATTGAATCTTCATGGGAAGGAAAATTAAAAAAATTCAAAAAAATTAGAAAGAAATACCTACTCTATGAATAAAAAACAAGTGTTTTCAGTGCTACTTTCATTTTTTTTACTTTCCATTCAAAAAAACGCTTCTTATATATTATACGCAACTTAAAAAATTGGCTTTGAGAATTTTCTTTTAAAAAAAAAGTGAATTTTTTCACTAAAAACACATCATCAATAAAGAAGGTATCAAAGTATACATGATGATTTTGAAAAAAATCAAAATCCAATCCTTTTGTAAGTTTGAAAGTAAAAACTGTGTATTTATCTTCAAACAAAACACAACATTGTAATGCATTAAACTGTTTTTCAGATACCGCGTCTCCATAAAAAGAAACAAAAAATTTTGTGCTGCGAAGCGATAGCATGATTAGTTAAGTATTTTGGGAATTCAAAAAGTTTATTTGAATTTAGTTTCGGGTGATTTTTTTCCACCCAATGGAATGGCTTTTTTAAGATTTTCAATAATATTAAAAGTAGCAGGGCAAATCTCTGCATTTTTGACTGTCAAATCCGTAATTTGTATAAATTTCTTGCGGTTGGTATGTGGATATTCACTACATGCTTTTGGACGTACATCGTAGATAGTACAAGTGTTATCATTTTCATCGAGAAAATGACATGGAACTGATTTTAGTACATAAAAGTCGTCTGAATCTCTTTCTAAAAATTGACTCATAAAATGAGCTTCCTTCATTCTAAAATGCTTTGAAATACGCTGTATGTCTTTTTCGGTAAAGATAGGACTTGAAGTTTTACAACAATTTGCACAACTCATGCAATCTGTCTTTGAGAACTCTTTTTCATGCAAATCACGCATTGTCAAGTCCAACGTTTTGGGAGTACGTTTTTTCAAACGTTGAAAATACTTGAGTGTTTCCTTTTCTACTTCTTTGGCATCCTTGTGTAGGGACGCTAATTGTTTTTGAATATCCATACCACAAAGATAATTGAATTTGAACTTCTTTGTGATAACATTAATAGTTTAGAATCATTACACTTACAAACTTACTGTAAATGCTTGTACTAGTTCTCTTTACTTTCTACATAATTCTTATGCAAAACTTTGTACCTTTGACCTACATTTATAAACTAATTACATTGAAACACCTCATCACGGTTGTAGGCCCTACAGCTATAGGAAAAACATCCTTAAGTATAGCTCTTGCCAAAAATTTTAATGCACCTATTATTTCTTGTGATTCAAGACAGTTCTACAAAGAAACAACAATTGGAACTGCTGTACCAACAGAAGAGGAACAAATGCAAGCTCCACATTATTTTATACAAAACCGTTCCATTTATGACAACTATAATGTTGGTCAGTTTGAACGTGATGCCTTGGAAGTACTTGATGAATTATTTAAAAAATACAATGTAGTCATAATGGTGGGAGGAAGTGGCTTATATGTAGATGCAGTTCTCAAAGGGCTCGACTATTTCCCAGAAATAAAACCTGAAATACGAGAACAGCTCAATAGAGATTTTGAAAAAGAAGGCTTGTCAAACTTACAAGAGCGTTTGAAATCTTTTGACTTAGAAACATATAACAGTATCGAACTAGAAAATCCTCATAGAGTTATAAGAGCACTAGAAGTATGCATAAGCTCAGGAAAAACCTATGCCTCGTTTAAAAACAAACCCAAAAGAAAACGCAACTTTAATTCCATAAAAGTCGGTTTGGATGCTGACAGACAAGTCATTTATGACCGCATCAACCAACGTGTAGACTTAATGGTGAAAGCAGGCTTGATAGAGGAAGCAAAAAAAGTGTACCCTCACAAAGCTCTAAATGCCCTTCAGACAGTTGGTTATAGAGAGTTGTTTGCTTTTTTTGACGGAACTATTTCTTTAGACTTTGCCATCGAAGAAATCAAAAAAAATACAAGAAGGTTCGCCAAAAGACAACTGACATGGTTTCGAAAAGATACAAATACTCACTGGTTTGATTACAACTGTCCTAAACATGATATCGTTTCCAAATTGGAAAATGAAATCTCTTCAAGCCTGCAGTAATATAAGCAGTTTAAAATACATTTATCTCAAATTAAAACCCTCAATTTTTAAAAAAATTAATTCCCTTCTAATTTAGGCAATGTTCTTAATATTTCACTAAAAATCTATTTCCCTTTACTTATATTTGCTTTCGAAACAAATAGCAAAAATCATGAATACCATTGACAATTTTAAAGAATACGTTCAAAACATAACTTCCAAAGAAAACTATGCTAAGCCTTTAGCATTTGGTTTAGGGATTAGAAGAGCTAAAGGTACCAAAACCTTAGATGTAAACTTTCCTAACATCAATTGGGACACTGCTTTTGGGTCTGCAGCCTTACTACAAGATGTAACTGGATATACAGAAACTACGAATGGGTTTACCACAGTTTCAAAAACGCAATTGCAAACAGCATTTGACAATTTTGCTGCTTTTCATCACGAAATTGAGAAACACCCAAATATTGTTACTATCAAACAATTGTTGGACAACTACAACCAACCTGAAGGATACCAAGAAATAGATGTTATCGCTTATTTTTTGTTTGACAAAGACCAAGCTGTTGCCTCTGCAGAGGAAGGATATTTTAAATTGCAATGTTTGTCTCAATTACTCGTAAAACCACATGGCTTGAGTTTAGAAGGAGTATTTGGAAAACTAAACAATGTGGCTTGGACAAATAAAGGACCTATTTTGCCTGAAGATATCAGTGAAGAACGTATTAAAGCTACTTTTAAAGGAGAAATTATCAATGTAACTCATGTAGATAAATTCCCATATATGGTAGATTACAACGTGCCTGACGGAGTACGTATCACATCTGCTTCTCAAGTAAGACTCGGAGCACATACTGCAGTTGGAACTACTGTTATGCCAGCTGGATATATCAACTTCAATGCAGGAACTTTAGGAAATGCAATGATTGAGGGACGTGTGTCTGCAGGAGTTATTGTAGGACATGACTCTGATTTAGGAGGTGGTGTTTCTATTATGGGAACACTTTCTGGAGGAAATAAAAATGTGATCTCAATCGGAGATAAGTGTTTGTTAGGAGCCAATTCTGGAACTGGAATTTCTTTAGGATTTGGTTGTACAATCGCAGCAGGAGTCTATGTCACAGCTGCAGCAAAAGTATGGATGTACAATGAAGAAAAAGAACCCATAAATATTGATGGAAAAGTTGTAAAAGAAGGAGAAAACATTGTCAAAGGTGCTGAGTTGAATGGAAGAGATAAATTGTTGTTCATCTTGGATAGTACCAATGGACATTTGACCTGTAAGCCAAATCCTAAAACAATAGAATTGAATGCAAGTTTGCATGTCAAAAATGACTAAATAATAACACAAAATAATCAGTAAAACCGATACAAATAAA
>JBMZVD010000117.1:0-5973 GCA_049625305.1 Flavicella sp. | reverse complement strand
CTAAAATCAAAAGTAAGGGTTGTCCATTTGTTGATGTCATCAGCGCCAATAGTTGCATCCACTTCAAGGTTGTTTCCCCAATCAGGAGAATTTTCTAAGTGAAAGGTTACTTTGATTTCTTCCTCAGAAAAAACTTTCATGCTAAAAACCGCATTGTTTTCTAAGTTAAATGGCATTTGAAAAACACTTGTAGGATCTATAACACCGATACCAATTCCATTGTCATTACCGGCGGTAAACTGCCCGACAAAGCCTGATGGATTGTCTGCGTTGTTTGGGTTACTTGGATCGATGTGAGGATTGACAATTTTGGAAAAAGTGGACGAATTGTTCCAACTGTTAAAAGCAATATCTGCATTGTTTGTGTCAAAATCTATGTGGGTCACTTCTTGTGCTTGTAAAAGCCCAAACGTCACCAATAGAATGGAGAGTAGTTTGTTTCTCATGGTAAATGGTTTAGTTAATAAGTTAGTTAAAAAAATTCTGTAAAAAGACAAGTTGGTTAGTGCATGTCAAAATCACTAAATTTTTGTACTAACAAATTTCTATTGATTTACCTTTAAAAGCAATTTAAGTACCTCTACAAAACTCATCCTACCTGTTTCAAATACCTCTACAAAAACTTTGTTAATTTTATGTAACTATCTAAAAATTAGACATTTGAGATTGAATTAAAACTTTTGTATGTAGTTTGTTAGGTTCATGTCTTTCTCAAGTTTGAATTTTTTTCGTAGCCTATACCTACTTTGTTCAACACTTGTGATTGCGATGTTCATAAGAGATGCAATTTCCTTGGAAGAAAGGTTTAACTTTAGATAAGCACTCAGCTTGATTTCGTTAGAGGATAGATCTGGATGTTTTTGTCTTAGGTTTTCGAAAAACTGTGAATGTGAATTGGTAAAGTGTAATTGAAAGGTCAGCCAGTCCTCTTTGTCTACAAGGTGACTGTTGATTTTTTTAACTACTTTTTTTATGGGGTAATGCAGTGAGCTATTTACTAATTCTTTATCTATCTTTTTGATGTCCTTGATCAAATCTATCAAAAGTTCGTTCTTTTTTATATTGTTCAAAGTGGATGAAGCAATGGCGGCGTTTTTCTTTTTCAATTCCAAGTTGAGGTTTTCTTCTCTCAATAACAACATTTCTCTCTCTGTTTCTAACTTTTCAAGTTTGAATTGTTCTTCTTGTGATTTTCTTTTGTTTTCTTCGGTTTCTTTGAGGGTTGTTATTTGTATTTCACTTTTCTTTTTAAAATAGATTCGGTACAAAAGATTGATTAGCAATAATGCTATCATATAAGCTGTAATGGTAAAACTAGAAAGGTACCATGGAGATTTTATATAAAAGTTTAGACTAGCTATGTCAGAAGGGGTTTCATTTTCATTACCTGATCGAATCTCAAAGCGATAATTTCCAGCCGATAAACCTGGGAAGTTGAGTTCAGAAACATAATCCCATGAAGACCAGTCATCGTTGAGTCCCGAGAGTTTGTATTGAATTTTATAGGAACTTGCCAAAGGCGTTTTTGGCAGTGCTAATGCTATTTTAAGAAAGTTATTTCCATGAGGTATTTCAATTACTTTGCCTTTTTGAGCAAAACTAAGGATAGAATCTTTCTTACTGATAAATTGAATCGATCGAATCGTAGGTTTGACAATTTTGTTTTTATTTTTGTTTCGCTGGTGTGAATGGAAAACTACGCCATTATTAATTCCAATCACAACCACTGAGTCATTGAGCTTTTCAAATTTGTTAAAATCCTTGAGGTGTTTTTTTCTAATGGCGTAAAAATTACTTTTTTTGTTTTCAAACCTTGTTCGATTTCTTTCAATATAGCCAAGACTGTTTGAAGTAGAATACCAAAATGTGTTTTTATCTTGTACAATACAGTTGATGTTTTTTATGTTTTTAAATAGGGTAGTACTGTATTTATGTTGTGTAAAAGTATTTTCAAGAGGGTCATAATTGAAAAACCCTTTAGGGTTGAAAAAAACCAATGTTTCGTCTATTTTACACAAATAGGCAAATGTTGCTACATTGGGATGGTCTATTCCATAAAATTCAAAATCAACCAAATCTACACCGTTGTCAGATAAGTGCAATCGATAATAACCTTTTGCAGGATGTGACACCCATAGGTCACCAAACTTGTCAAATTCAATAAACCTTGAGGATTCTCCATATTTTTTCCATTTTTTTTGAAAAACCCATCTGTTATTAATGTATTTAAAAACGCCTATACCAGAGTAAAATCCAACATAAAGGAGATCTTCATGTTTGGGGTGTTTTTTAAAGAGCCATGCTCCCCCTTCTTTATGAATAAGTTGTAGTTTGTTGTTTTTCAAAGAATATAATCCCTGGTCAGTACCTACAAGAATTGTATTATTTATCTTTTCTAGTTTCCAGATTTGTCCAACACTTGTTTCAATAAGTTTGATTTCAGAATCAGTATTACTTATGTTTTTGTAAAACAAACCTTGATTACTTCCAATGTAGAGTGTGTTTTTGATCATAAGACTTGTAAAAACTGTACCAAATGTACCCTCGTAATCCAATAGGTAATTGATGTTACTTCCTGTTTGTAAGTAGCTGATTCCGTTTTCCATTCCGAGCCAGACATGTTTGTTGATGTCTGTGAAAATAGTCTTGATACTGTTGTCTAATAGACCATTTTTCTTTTGTTGATGTAGTAGTATTTCTCCTGATTTGTTGACTATAAATACACCTTTTCGTAATGTCCCTACGATGTATTTTTCATGGTCTAATTCTTTTACTTCATTGACAATATGTCTTTCTATAATACTGTTTATAGGCCAATTGTTTTTAACAAGTTTGGTGTCTTTTAGAGTCCAAAATCCATTGTTCTTTGTCGCGATTGTCAATGCACCATCTTCATTTAAAAATACATTGACAATCTTCAGTTTTGTGTTTTCAGTTCCAACAACGATATTGAGTTTATTCCCATTGATTTCAAACAAACCAATGCTATTGTCTTGAATGAATGCCCGTCCCTTTGAGACAATTAATCTTTCATAACCTCTTTGGGCATAAAGTGTTTCTGAACTTTGGGTCTTGGGATCGTAGCTAACTATCTGTTGAAATGATTGAAATAATATTTTTCCACCAACTGCATTGATATTTGAAAAGATAGGTAGTAAAGGAGCTTCTTTCTGTGGTTCTTTGAAAAATAAACTCGTATAGTCAAGTTGTCCATTTTGGTTAGTAGACCAATAGCCAAATCCACCGTGTCCAGAGGTATATATGTGTTTATCATCTTTATAATAAACTGCTCTTAGATCAGATTCAGATTTATAGTTGTGTTTCCTCCATCTCACACCATCAAATTCTAAAAGTGCTCCTGGAGTAGCAAAGTAAAGAATACCATTATCATTTTGTGAGATGTCGTAAACCGTCAAATTAAAATTGATATCCTCTTCAGTGAAATTTTTCACGAAAGGTGTTCCTGGAAGCAGAGTAACTTGACTTTTTATTGTTGTTGAAATGAAAAGTAAAAATAAAAAAAGAAGGTCTCTTTTGAACATAGTTAGGAAGGTGCGTTGGAGTTTTTTTTGGGTTCTATCAAATATAAAAAAAAATGAGGTGATGTAATAAGGTGAAAAATTTAAAATAGAAGTCATAAAAAGAGTTTCAGGTAGTTCAAAGGTTTAATTAAGTATTTGGTCGATGCAACATTGTGTTTTTAAAGGTGTATATGTCTTGTTGAATTTGATTTTTGTAATTTAATTGGTTGATTAACATGTCTTTATATCTGTCTATGTCTTTTTCGAATCATTTTTTTAAGCATTGTGTTGTATTTATTTTTTTTGTTTTTTACAACCAATTCATAACATCCCAAAATTACCACTGGGAAACTGTGGTTTTACCAGGAGTTAACTGGTTCTATACACAACCCACATCGCAACCCTCTTCAAGTTGGAATACTTCGAATTTTGATGTGTCGCAATGGAATTCGGGTCCTTCAGGTTTTGGTTACGGAGATGCTGACGATGCAACTCAAACAGATCCTAATCTAATTTCAGTGTACATGCGTTTGGATTTTGAAATTCAAAACACAGCTGCTATTCATGAAATCTTTTTTGATATGGACTACGATGATGGTTTTGTTGCCTATTTAAACGGTCAAGAAATAGCCAGAAGTTTGTTGTCTGGAGAACCTGTAGCATTTGATCAAACAAGTGATGGTATTCATGAAGCTAGTTTGTACAGGGGCGGTGTGCCAGAACGTTTTATAGTAACTCCTTCTATATTGCGCAATGGTACCAATGTATTAGCAGTACAAGTACACAACGAATCATTAGGATCCTCAGATTTAACAGCGCTTCCTGTCTTATCAGTTAAAATGGAAGGTGACGGTTTTGTCTACAACGAGCCTCCTTTTTGGTTTCAAGCTCCTAACAATCAACCTGTAAATTTTGAATCTTCCAATTTGCCGATCGTTTTCTTGACAACGGAAGAAGGGCAGCAAATCCCTGACGAGCCTAAGATCAATGCTACCATGCAAATAGTAGAGCGACCAGACGGCGAAAGAAATCTCGTTGAAGATAAGCAGGTTGAAGACTTTTTAGATTACGATGGACCTATTAAGATAGAAGTTAGAGGGTCGAGTTCAACTTTTTTCTCCAAACAGCAATATTCATTGACGACCTATAATAATGATGATGAAAAGAAGAATGTCAAGTTACTAGGTATGGCTAAAGAAAACGATTGGATTTTAAGTGGAATAGCTTTTGATACCACCTTTGTGAGAGATTATGTGAGTTATAAATTGTCAAACAACGTCGGTCAATATGCTTCAAAAGGGCGTTATTGTGAAGTTGTTCTCAATGACAGTTATCAAGGGATTTATGTACTGCAAGAAAAACTAAAAGCTGACGGAGATCGAATTGATATTGAAAAAATAGATGAGGATCACAATAGCTTTCCTGAACTTACTGGAGGGTATATCACAAAATCAGATAAGTTATCACCCGGAGAATATGCATGGTCCATGCCAAATTACAATGGTTGGAATGTGGACTTTGTACATGTGCATCCCAAACCAGAAGAAGTAACCAACGAACAACACGAATACATTAAAGGTGTTTTTGAAAATTTAGCAATGCAGACCTCTGTACAAAACAGTTCTCTTGACGATGGTTATCCTTCCATCATTGACATACCTTCCTTTATTGATTTTATATTGCTAAACGAGTTAGCATCCAATGTAGATGCGTATCAGTTCAGTACCTATTTTCACAAAGATTTGAATGGAAAATTAAGAGCTGGCCCTATTTGGGATTTCAATCTCACTTTTGGTAATGATTTGTTTTTTTGGAATTTCGATAGAAGTAAAATTGATCTTTGGCAATACGAATATGAACTTCGAGGCGCTAAGTTTTGGACGGATTTAGCCAATGACCCTGCTTTTCGATGTTACATGAGTAAACGTTGGGCAGAGCTTACTGCTGATGGTGGTGCTTTAAGTACAAACGAAATATATTCTTTGATAGATACTACTGTAGC
Source organism: Flavicella sp. (assembly GCA_049625305.1). Taxonomy (GTDB): domain Bacteria; phylum Bacteroidota; class Bacteroidia; order Flavobacteriales; family Flavobacteriaceae; genus Flavicella. Next base: position 450 of record JBMZVD010000117.1, on the reverse strand, counting down.
TTTGATTTCAGAGGCGGTGGCACGTCAAGAACAACAATGGGGAATAGATCTAGATTTTGATACTCAAATATACAACCTAAAAATGTTTATCAATTACCGTATCGTTTGGATGTCCAACCAGTTGAATGATACAAGTTTGTGTGAAAATCAAGAATTACCACCCTTAGTCATTTCAAAGATAAACTACAATCCTGAAGTTGAAGATGACGAAGAGTCAGATGATTTTGAGTTTTTTGAAATTACTAATACAGGTACTTCAACAGTTGATTTAACAGGAGTATATCTCGGTGGATTGGGACTTACGTATCAGTTTCCTGTGGGAGCCACTTTGGAGGGGAATTCTGCATTGATTTTAGCAAACAACAAAGCGGTATTTGACTCCAAACACGAAAAACCTGCCTTTGACGAGTTTACACGCAACCTTTCCAATGGAGGAGAAGAAATTGAACT
>JBMZVD010000116.1:0-6145 GCA_049625305.1 Flavicella sp. | reverse complement strand
CAAGCCTCTCCGTTAAACCCTTGGCTGTTAGCAAAGAAAACAGAGTGTTCTGCAGAGTAGTGCTTGTCCAAAGTACATCCTTGACCGACAAAGCAGTTAGAAATAATAGTTGCATTGTCAACTGAAGTGTCACTTGAAATGATGAAATTTTCTGCCATTACCTCAGAGCCTATATAGACTGTTGCATCCTTAAATGAGTTGATGCTACCGTTTTTCAGACTCACAACGTTTTCTAAAACGGCATGAGCTCCAATATTAACATTCTTGATGGTTCTGCAATTTGTAATCTGAACGTTGTCCCCAATTGTACCCATGTCAGATTTGACATTATCTGTGTAGGTGTCAATCATTTTTTTTAAATTGCTAATCAATGTGTCTCGATGTCTATAAAGACTTAGTATATATGCAACTTGAGCAGATAGGTTGTCGTAAATAGGAATTTCTCTTCCTCCACCTTCATTGATAGCTTCAACAAGTGTTCCGTTTCCGAAAGTAGAAAAACCATCTACGGCGATTTTTCCAACACTCTCTATGACAACATTGTCCCCAATATTGTAATTAGCGATATAGTTTTTAACATTTAAAATAAATGGGTTGTTCCCAATTGTAGTATTGTGGATGTGTGCATTGTAAATACCGTTTTCTCTTTTAACTCCCCCAAAAGCTATGTTTTCACCTTCAATTTTACCAATGGTAACCTTCCCTGAGAAATGACTGTTTTTTATTCTTAATAAATTCGTCTCAGGATGTGTGTAAAATTGTGACCAATCCTCACAAGAGCATCCTTGCTGAGCAAGTTGATCGATTGCAGTTTGTGTAAGGTTTTGATGTTGTGTCATAGTCTCTATCATGTTAGCGGTATTTTTTTCAAAAGTACTAAATAATAACAAAATCACTAGAGCAGTAATATAGTATACTTTTTAAAAGCTCATTTAAGAACTTAAATTATTGAAATTAATTTTCGGGAAATAACTTATTGAGAACACTTGTTCTATAATTGAAAATTTCGTCTAATTTTCTTTGGATAAATAAAAAGTTTGCCAAGCGACCTAAAACGCCCATTGGAGGTTGGTAACTAACGATATCGGTCATTTTTGTTCCCGTCTCAGTAGCTTCTAAAAAATGTTGGTGGTGCCATATTTTGTAGGGACCTACTCTTTGTTCGTCAATAAAGTAATGTTGCTCTTTGACTTGTGTAATTTCTGTAACCCATGTGGTTTTAATACCTAGTAAAGGGGCAACTTTATAGCTTATAATCATGCCTGCATACATTTGGCTTGGCAGAGGCCCAGATGTGATGTCAAACCCCATTTCCTCAGGTGTTATTTTTTTTAAATTTGCTGGGTTAGAGATAAATTCCCACATTTCGGCTAGTGGTCGATTGATGTGTTGTGTTTTCGTAAATTGATAAAAAGCCATGAAATCTATTTTTGTAAATTTACATTATTCTATTTTTTTAAAAAAAGTTCTCACTCTATTTAATTCTAATTTGTCTTGAAAATACCTAATGCACCAAGATCTATTCAAAAAGGAGTTCCTCTAAAAAATGTACTTGGAGAACAAGCAGTCTATCAATTGGCCTCTAATATTAAAGAGGTTTATGAGGTTTTTGATGGTAGAGCATTTTGCAACCATGTGATTGCTAAATTAGATCAGTTAGAACTCATGGGAAGAAGTAAGTATATAGCCAAAGCTTTATTTAGATTTTTGCCAGATCCATATAGTGTTGCTATAGATGTACTGATGCAGACACTTACTGCTCCTTTAACACGAACTTATGACAATGGTTTAGCACCGATGTTTTATTTGCCTTATTGTGATTTTGTTGCCATGTACGGGGTAGATGCTGTTTATAATGCTGGTGTTGAGCCTTTTTATGTTTCATTACAAGCTCAATATGAACTTACCCAGCGTTCTACTTGCGAATTTTCAATCCGTGCTTTTTTAGAAAGAGATACCGATCGAACACTTGCTGTATTGAATGATTGGTGTCAAGATTCAAATCCTCATGTGAGAAGGTTGTGTTCTGAAGGGACAAGACCTCGATTGCCATGGGCTCAAAAACTCAATGTGTTTATAGAAAATCCACATTTAGTATTGCCTATTTTAGAAGCTCTAAAGGATGATACTGACCTTTATGTGAGGAGAAGTGTTGCAAATCATGTAGGTGATATTGCAAAAGATCATTTGAATTTGGCATTGGATATCTGTGAAAATTGGTTGGAGTCTAGTTCTAAAGAACTCAAATGGGTGATACGCCATGCTTTGAGAAACCCGGCCAAGAAAGAGAATAAAAGGGCATTGTATCTGAGAACATTAGCTAAGTAAAGAGTATTGTGGTTTTGTTTATTTGTAATGAATCTATATAGTGTTGGTTTTTAGAACCTAGCAGATTCAAGTTCTAAATGTAGTATCTTTGTAGCATGCAAGAATTGAGATTATCGAGTTGGTTACCAACAACAAATAAAGAGGTGAAATTACGAGGATGGGAAGAATTAGATGTTATTCTTTTTAGTGGAGATGCTTATGTCGATCATCCCTCTTTTGGACCCGCAGTGATTGGTCGTTTGTTAGAAAGTTACGGTTTAAGAGTAGCTATTGTTCCCCAACCCTCAGTTCACGATAATTTGCAAGATTTTACCAAGCTTGGAAAACCCAAACTATTTTTTGGAGTTACTTCTGGGGTTATGGATTCCATGGTGAGCAATTATACAGCGAGTAAGCGACAACGCGACAAGGATGCATATACGCCCAACGGAGACAAAGGTTTCCGTCCTGATTATGCAGCCACTGTTTACAGCAGGATTTTAAAGGAAAAGTTTCCCGATGTACCTGTTTTGGCAGGAGGTATTGAGGCTTCTTTACGTCGTGTCACGCACTACGATTATTGGTCAGACTCGTTAAAGCCATCGATGTTGATAGACTCTGGAGCCGATATGTTGATTTATGGAATGGGAGAGCAGCCAATTAAAGAGGTGGTGACACTTCTTCAAAAAGGAGTGCCTTTTGAATCCTTGACAACTGTCAAACAAACTTCAATAGTTCGAAAAAAATCTGAAGATTTACCGGTTAATAAAAAGTGGAAAGACAAGATATTGAGTTCTCATGAAGCTTGTTTGAAAAATAAAAAAACCTTTGCGGCAAATTTTAAAACCATTGAGCAAGAGTCTAACAAAACTTATGGTTCAAGAATTTTACAGGATGTAGGTGATAAAACAATCATTATCAATCCTCCGTATCCAACGATGTTAGAAAAGGAAATTGATGCGGCTTTTGATTTACCTTACACGCGATTACCGCATCCTAAGTACAACAAAAGAGGTCCAATTCCTGCGTTTGAAATGATTAAGTTTTCTATCAATACACACCGTGGATGCTTTGGAGGGTGTAGTTTCTGTACCATCTCTGCACATCAAGGAAAGTTTATCGCAAGTAGGAGTAAGGAGTCTATTTTAAAAGAGGTTGATACTGTGGCAAACATGCCAGATTTTAAAGGATATTTGTCTGATATTGGAGGTCCTTCAGCCAACATGTACCAAATGAAAGGTAAGGTACAGTCTATTTGTGATAAATGTGTTGCACCTTCTTGTATCAATCCAGTGATATGTTCAAACTTGGATACTTCACATGCTGCCATGACCGATTTGTACAAATCGGTAGACAAACATCCGAAAGTGAAAAAATCGTTTATTGGTTCAGGAATACGTTACGACATGTTGGTACCTGAATTCAATAAAAATGCCTGTCCTAAGGAGTTAGAAGACTACACAGAGGAGGTGATTACCAACCATGTTTCAGGAAGGCTAAAAGTAGCGCCAGAGCATACATCAGATCCTGTATTGAAATTGATGCGTAAACCTTCATTTTCAAACTTTCATCAATTTAAAAAGCTTTTTGATAAAATAAATATAAGAAAACGTCTGAATCTGCAATTGATACCTTATTTTATTTCAAGTCATCCTGCAAGCGAGTTGGAAGACATGGCAAATTTGGCGGCAGAGACTAAAGACATGGGCTTTAAGTTGGAGCAAGTACAAGGGTTTACACCAACTCCTATGACGGTTGCGACTGTAATCTATTACAGTGGGTATCATCCCTATACTTTGGAGAAGATGAAAACACCAAAAACCAAAAAAGAAAAAGACGAACAGCATCGTTTCTTTTTTTGGTACAAAAAAGAAAACCAAGATTGGATTCGCAAAACACTATCCAAAGTTGGAAGGCAAGATTTGATAAAGCGTTTGCTGCCTGAGTCAAAGTTTTCAAAGCACAAAAAAGATTTTAGGGTAAAGAATACCTATGATGATGCAGTACCAACTCCAAAAGGAGGACGCAAAGGGAAATCTAAATCGAAAAAAGGAGAGTTTGTTAGTGTGTTAGGTAATACTAAAAAGCGTGACAATAAATCATCTGGGACTTCGAAGAATAGGAAACCCAAGAGGAGGCGTTAGTACTTTTATTATGAATTCTTAATTACTATTTATTACTTGTTTGAGAATGTGTTCGACGCCTCTTTCGTCGTTGCTTAAGGTTTCGTAGTTAGCCATTTCTTTGACGTTAGGGTGTGCGTTTTTCATAGCAAAGCTAAAGTCTGCCTCCGCAAGCATTTTTAGGTCATTATTGTAATCACCAAAAACCATAGTTTCTGACTTTTTTACATTCAGTTTTTTTTGAAGTAAAGCAACAGCATTTCCTTTGTTGGCATTTTTGTGTGAAATGTCTAGCCAGTTTTTACCAGAGATGATGACTTGTAAATCGGCACTATTTTTTTTGGTAAGTGGATATAGATGTGTTTCAGAACACTCTTTGTGATATATGGCGACTTTAAAAAAGCTGTCTTGAGTGATGTCTGCAAAATTATCTACAATCTTGTAGTTAGAGTAGTATTGTAAAATAGTTGTTGCATGCTCGAGGTTGGTTCTTTCAAAATAGGCGTATTTTTTACCACACAACACAAAAGCTGTGTTTTTGATTTTTTTCAATGGTGCTATGGCATTCAAAAGTACTTCCAAATGGGTAGTAACTGTAAACAATTCTTTAGTTCCCTGCCTTCCCAATCCACCGTTTTCGGAAATGATTGTAATTTCATCTTTGATGGGTAGTAGTTTTTCTTCAATGCTGTGGTGTTGTCGTCCACTAGCTGCAGCAAAATGAACCCCCTTGTTTTGTAAAGACTTGTAAATCAAGAAAAAATCCTCACTCATTTCATGCTTTGAATTGAGTAAAGTACCATCCATATCGGTTACAATAAGTTTTACTTTTGAAAAATCCATTTTTTTAAGGTAAAAGTAAAATACTTTTATGAAAAAACAGCTATTGAATTTGTCAGATAACGAAATCGTTAGCGAATTGGTTCATTTACTTTGATTTAGAAGTTTTATTTGTATATTTGTTGTGTGAAAATGAAAAATGTAAATATAAACAACAGTAATCGACGCTTTTTTGAGCGCTGTCGCTGTGTGCGTACAATTCGCTAGTTCTGTTTGTTTAAAAGAGCTACTCACTTCAAATCAAGTTCTTTATTATTTACTCATTTTTATAAATTTCCAATGTCATTTTTTATTTATTTTAGATCAAACAATACCAAGTATAATTTGAATGTTATAGCATCATTGTTTGTTCGCCGCTTTTTTCGCCGCCCTTTGTGGCGCTAAATATACAATGAGATAGGTGTGTCCATCTCGAGAATTCAGGAAAAAGTAGTGTTAAAAATAAATAATTGTTACAGTGAAAATCGTTACAACAAATAGCTCTCATATACCCTATGCATCCATAGTGTGCAAAACTATGGCTGAATCTGCCAAGGTTCGAGGAACTGGGATTGCAAAAAGATCAGAGGAATATATTACAACCAAAATGAAAAATGGCAATGCTGTGATCGCTTTGGAAGGAGATAAATTTGCTGGTTTTTGCTATATAGAAGTATGGAGTAATACTGCCTATGTAGCACATTCAGGCTTGATTGTTCATCCTGATTACAGAAACCTAGGTCTGGCCAAAAAAATCAAAAAGAAAATCTTCGAATATTCAAAAGAAAAGTATCCTGAGGCTAAAATATTTGGAATAACTACGGGACTTGCTGTGATGAAGATTAATTATGAGTTAGGCTATAAACCAGTTACTTTCTCTGAATTGACAACAGATG
>JBMZVD010000115.1:0-6225 GCA_049625305.1 Flavicella sp. | reverse complement strand
AATAAACTTACAATACATCTACTTACTTTTTTCTTTTCTAACATCCCTTTTTTATTTATTGTGTTGATAATCAAATAAGTGGCGGGACTTTACTACTTTTTATTAAAATCTAAGAGTCTATTTTTATAATACTCCTAGTTTCAATTTATTTTCTCTTTCATTTTAATCTGGTGCGATTCCATATGAATCTAGTCTATTGCGTTGTCCTAATGACTCAAGAAACTTTACGACCATATCGGGGTCGTGGTGTTGTGATAGCATTTATCATTCCCTTTTCTACAAGCCAATCTAAATTTCCTCTATTGTCAATAGAAGTAACTTCATCATCTGCTGAAGGTTTGAGATAGGCTCTATCGGGTTGGTAACTAAAAATTTTATGATTCCCATAACTATCTGTATAGGATCTACCTTCAGGATGGTCTGCGTACAAACTATAAATTCCTACATTGAATAACGAAAGCATGTTAACTAATTCATTGTCCAATAAGAAATCATTGTCGTACTTGAAATTGTTCTCAATACGGTTGGCAACAGAAACCCACTCTAAATAGGTAGCATAATGGCTTGAATATAGGTTTTCATCCAATACGCAATAGGGGTTAAAATCTGAAACAGTATAATTTGTGGCATTGAAAGTGTTTACCTGACTGATATATCCCTGTGGTGAAAAGAAGGTACCTCCTTGGTACTCTTTAAGGGGTATTTGCATGTTCAACACATTTTCTATGCCTGTATTTTTGATGTAGTACATTAAAAAATGCTGCGCCTTCATTATTTGTTGTAGCTGAACGGTATTTATATCTTTAGCAATGCCATTGATTTGAAATCTGTCGTCAAAATGATTCAATTGCAGTAATCTCAGAGGAAATCTATCAAAGATTTCTTCTAGCGTACAGGGGTATTTATTGTTTACTATTTTTCCATTTTTATTTTTTACCTGAAGTGCTAAAAACTCCTCTTTTGTGATGTGATTTATTTTTAACGACTCGGGTGGTATTCCTTTTTGTTGGGTCAAATCAGCGATATCGTACCAACGTTCTAAATAAGTACCACTGCAAGCAACGATAAAATTATCAGCGGTAAGTCGCACATCAACTTGAAGTATGTCCGCACCTACTGCAATCGCATTTTCAAAAGCAGTTAAGGTATTTTTACCATGCTTTTCTCCCCAAAGCCCACCTTCAGCCACAACAAATGTGTAGTCAAATTGATCGGGGTATTGCAATAGTGTTTTAAAGTTATTGTATTCCTTTCTTTCATACATTTTGAGAAGTTCTAAAAAGCTGAACTCTCCCAACGCAGGTATAGACAACGAAGTGAGTGTACAGTTTTTTAGGGTAAGTTTTATAGACACAGGATATACAACCTCTTGTCCTTCTTGGCTAAAAAATTTAGACTGCCGAACTTTCTGTGATAGCAAACTAACTCTCAAATCGTTGGAGTACACTGCATTTTTAAATTTCTTTGAAGCTACTTTCCAATAACTAGATTGGTAATAATCAACGTTTTGTGTGGCAAAAACACCATAAAACAAAGGGTTTGAAGTGATCGATTTACGGATTTTATCTACAAAAAACACCTCTAAAACAGCTCCGTCCTTTTTCTCTGGCACATGTGTCTGTGGAGATCTTAAATGGGTACTGTTTGACACATCTCTGACCTTAATTCCATAACCACGAGGGACAATTGGCTGCTTGTTATCAAAGCCTAGTATCTCATCAATATTTTCAGCTACTAAGAGAAGGTTCATCACAAACACATGACTCCCAATGACGGTAACTGAATTATCATCTTCATTGAAAACAACTTTACTTCGATGCTTCGAATTGTATTCTTCGAAGTATTTTAAAGGTGCTCTTGCTGGTAGTTTTGCAAATAAAAAAAGAAAGATACATAGTATTCTATTTTTCTTTGATTTCCACATATATTTTAATTTGCATTTTCAAGGACTATCACATATATCATGTGTGATATTTACTTCTAATTTCCATTTAATGTTTAAGGAACAATAAGTTCATGACTACTCACTTTGTTTTGCTCAATAATCTTAACAATGTATACTCCCTTTTTCAAACCACTAAGTTTGAGAGGTACTTGTTTAGATAAAATTCCTTTTTCAAAAACAACACTTTTAGCATGCTTTACAATTCCAAATAAATCTTGTATTTCAACGCGAACTGTACCAGGTTTGTCAACCTTAATAGCTACAAATAAAGACTCAGAGTTGATATAAGGGTTGGGAAACACAACTTTAGCTTCCTTTAATTCTTTCTTTCTATGAATCTTCCTATCAGCTATTAATGTTTCAAAGGCAGCGTGTTCTGTTTTTATATAAATCTCCTCCAAAGTATCAAAATCATAACATCCTTTAAGAATTCTAAAATAATCTATTTGATACATAGCGGGTAATCGTTCATTTGAGTCAGGAGAGCCGAAACCTATACTACCTACTTCATTCGTATAGATAGCTTGACCGCCTAAATAGACCAATTCCTTGGTAGTTGTCTCATACAACTCTCCATGTGTATTAGATTTTACAAAGACTCGAAACAAATCTTTGGTAACGGAAATAAACAAGGCATAGTTACTCATTTTTTTCACTTTGAATTGGGTGGGGTCCCATAAATCAAACTCCCAAGTACCATTGATAAGACCATCCAAAGGATCTCGAGTGTATCGGTGAAAAACTAGTTTGGAATTGACTCGTTTTAAGCCATATATAATACGTTCATGGGTATCTTTTATCCAAAACAAGTACCTTTCTCCCACATAATAATCTCTAAAACCTTCTCCTGAGTGTACTTTAATCATTAGCGTATATCCAGTATCTCCACTAATATCCAAGGCATCTGCAAAAGTGGCCCTCATATTGTCTTTAAAAATGAGGCTCCCATTTTGACGATTTGGAAAGTTTTTATAATCCGTTGTATCCCAATCCCAAAAAGTCAAATATCCATTATCTCTTCCATATTCATACTTTTTATGTATTGCTATACCCTGTTGCTCTTGGATTCCAAAACTTTCATCCTTAATATGATCATAAGCAAGTGCATCAGATCTGTCAAATTCCAATGCCATTGTAAATTGCAAGTCAAGCTGATTTGGGTTTTGAGAAACCAAAAACAAACTGTTCAATAGTAAAATTATCCCTAGTTGTTTTTTCATAACAGTTCTATTGTTAAAGTGAGCTATTGGTTAAAGCTATTAATAACGTCTTATTCAATAGGTGAAATAATGATTATTCTTCTTCTAAATCTTTCAATCTAGCACGTAAAACATCTATTTTCTTTTCTTGTGCAATGGTATGCAGCGTCAATTCCTCGATAGTTTGCAACAAACGCTTGGTTATATCACTGACTACAAAACCTTTTTTATCAACTTCTTCAGCTGAAGGCATAGTATGCAAGTGTCCTTTCTCAAGAATCGTATTTTCAACTTGCTTCAAACTTGGCAATTTGTATTCGGAATCAAACACATAGTCAGGCCATTCATCAACTGGTGCTAGGGCAAAATCGACACTGGCAACCCCCTCTTCTACCCACAATAAATAGTCATCATAGTTTGAATTATCTTCAACTTCTAAAAGACCTCTACCCTTACTACCTCTTTCTGAGACATACACACGTCCGTCCACACTTAGCTTTACATTATCGATCTTATTTTGCATCTCCTCTCCGACATGTAGTTCTTTTACATACATTTCACCTTCTGCAATAAAATCATCTTTTATTTGAAATATTCCAGTATTTGAAAGAGACGCAATAGGTTCTTCACCTTTTACACCCCATGTATACCCTGAATCATAAGATTGAATACTTGTCTTTATAGAAGAAGCAGTGACGGCACCATAATTGAATTCATTACCATATCCCATATAGATTTTATTGTAATAAGAGTTATCGAACGCATAACCGTTATAAACACCTGCATTTACTTTTATATCTTTAGCCCTTAAAGTTGAGCCTACAATCATTTCATTGTCAACAGTTGTTTCACCACAGATATGCAAATTTTCTTTTAATCGTAAAGACCCCGAATTTGTCAAAGCGGCAACGGGTGTTTTATTCTTGGCGCCCCATACCCAACCTCTACCTTCATTATCATCATCCATATTTGTTTTTATAGCAAAATCCGTTACACCACCGTAATGGTATTCACTAGTATTACCCATATGTATTTTATATGCATCACCACCACCCCATAAAGCAAAACCATTTCCATTACCTGGACCGACTTTAACTCGTTTGTCAGCGAAGATTGCCCCTTCATTCGGATTTATTTTAACTACCAAATTACCTCTATCAGTATCACCCGTAGTACTTGCAAAGTTAAAATCTAAACTTGTTCCATTTTTATAAATCCACCAAGCATTTTGATTTCCTCTGATTACATACCCTGCTTTTCTATCGGATCTGTCTTTGTTAGTAACATATATATCTCCGGTATTTCCATATAAATCTCCCCAAGGTTGTGCCAAAGCTTGGCTAATGAAACATATAAATAAAATAAAAGGCATACATTTCCTAAATAAAATGTTTATTGTTTGTTTTAAGTGTTTTTTTACTAATTCCATGATAATATTTTTTAGTTCAATTAATAATTATAATAAAGGGGCTACATTCAAGGGAATCGTATATACGAGCAACTTTTACTCCTAATTTTGTAAAAGAAATACGGTTGTTGGGAGGACACTTATATGTGAGAAGTATACACTAAAATAAATGGTACGCGTATAATACTACTTAGTTTTTTCTATCAAGACTTCTGATCTAGCGAGTAAATCGTCTAATTTATTTTCTTGAGAAATAATATGAAGGGTCAATTCCTCAATAGTTTGTAGCATGCGCTTGGTCATATCACCGATGGTAAAACCCTTTTTAGCGACCTCTTCCGCTGAAGGCATCGTGTGTAGGTGGCCTTTCTCAAGAATCGTATTTTCAATTTGCTTCAAACTCGGCAGTTCGTATTCGGAATCAAATACATAATCTGGCCAATTATCAACATTTGAAAGGGCAAGATTAGAGCTGGCAACCCCCTCTTCTATCCATATTAAATAATCCTCATAATTTTTATGAGTGACATCGTCAAAACCTTCACCTTTGGAATCATTTTCGGAGATATACAAACGCCCATCAATGCTTAATTTTACATTGTCAATCGCATTAGACACCTCCTCTCCAATATGCATTTTTTTTGTATATGCATCACCTTCTGCAATAAAATCATTTTTTATTTGAAATATTCCAGTATTTGAAAGAGACGCAATAGGGGGTTCATCCATGTGACCCCAGGTAAAACCTCTTCCAAGACCAGACATCTTTGTCTTTATAGATTTATTTGTGACAGCACCATATCTATAGGATGCATCATAGCCCATACTAATTTTAAAATTTGATTCATCATCATTCCAAAAATTTAACCCGCAGTCAGATCCAAATAAAATGACATTATCTGCAACTATTCTCTTATTTGCAATTAAATTAAAGCTTTCTAATTCCTTCACTTGCAAATTTTCTGCTAATCGTAAAGATCCCGTATTTGTCAAAGCGGCAACGGGTGTTTGATTATTGGCGCCCCATACCCAACCTCTACCTTCATGATCATCCATATTTGTTTTTATAGCAAAATCCGTTACACCACCGTAATGGTATTCACTAGTATTACCCATATGTATTTTATATCCATCACCACCACCCCATAAAGCAAAACCATTTCCAGTACCTGCACCGACTTTTACTCGGTGTTTAGTGTGGATTGCTCCAGTAGAAGAATTTATTCTAGCTACCATAACACCTCTATGAGTATCACCCGTAGAATTTGCAAAGTTAAAATCTAAATTAGGTCCATTTTTATAAATCCACCAAGCATCTTGATTTCCTCTGATTACATATCCTGCTTTTTTATTGGATCTGTCTTTGTTAGTTACATGTACATCCCCTTTATTTCCATATAAACTTCCCCAAGGTTGCGATAAAGCCTGGCTAATGAAGCACAAGAATATAATGTAAGGCATGCAATTCTGAAATAAATTTTTGTCTGTTTGTTTTGAGTGTTTGTCCTTAATTTTCATAAAAATGGAGTTTAAATACAATTAATAATTTTGATTAAAAGGGAGAATCAAACGAGAATCATATGTACAAATAATCTGAAGGTTCTTTTGTTTAAAAAAATAGCGCTTCTCTAAAAAAAGCTTTAATTCATTTTATTCAAGGGAAGGAAAAGTAA
>JBMZVD010000114.1:0-6236 GCA_049625305.1 Flavicella sp. | reverse complement strand
AGCATTGCGGGTCTTTTTTAAGAATAGTGATGAGATTCTCTTTATTCCCTATGCCCGTCCAAGTGGAATTACTTATGATGCCTATACTGAAATTGTTAAAAAAGGTTTTGAGTCATTGGGAAAAAGAGTTGTTGGATTGCACACATTTGATACCCCAAAAACTGCTATTGAAAAGGCCCAAGCTATTTTTGTGGGAGGAGGAAACACCTTTGTGCTTGTCGATACTTTATACCGAGAAAATGTAATGGATGCATTAAAAGATGCTATAAATAAAGGGACTCCTTATTTGGGGTGTAGTGCTGGTAGTAATATTGCAGGTATATCTATGCAGACAACGAATGATATGCCGATAGTATCTCCTATTTCTTACCAAACACTTGGAGTTATTCCTTTAAATATCAATGCACATTATATAGAACCTTCTAAAGATTCCACCCATAAAGGGGAAACGAGAGCGACTCGAATTAAAGAGTATCACTGTTTTCAAGATACACCTGTCATAGGTTTGCGAGAGGGCAGCTGGTTGCAAGTGACAGATGAAGAAGTTGTTCTAAAAGGAGGTCTAGATGCTCCTCTTTTTATGAAGGACAAGGAAGTTGATTACTACCCTAATCTTACTAATTTTTTTGAAGTTATATAAAACAAAAAACTCATTGCTTAGCAATGAGTTTTTTGTTTTGAATTGATTGTTTAGTACTGTATGCGGTCAGTAATTTTCAACCCATACCCGGTCATTCCAACCCTTTTTTTGATGACTTCCGAATTCGATATTAATTTCAAATTAAAAATATCCAAGTCGTGTAGTATTTGTGCACCAATACCAAAATCTTTTTCATCAAAGGCTCCTGATTTACTTTTTTGATCCTTGCCAATATTTTTAAGTTGCTCCAAGCGATTCTTTAAGTTAAACGATTGTTTTTCTTGATTGATAAAAACAAAAGCACCTTTTCCTTCATTGTTTATCAAGTTAAAAATACGTTCTAATTTGTCGTCAATATTGAATTGAAGGGTTCCTAGTATATCATTTCCGAATGAGTTAGGTGCGACTTTGACTAGTACATCATCATCTTTTTTCCAACTTCCCTTGGTAAGTGCAATGTGAATTTGATCATTTGTTGTTTGGTTGTAGGCTCTTAATCTAAATTTTCCAAATCGCGTATCGATGTCAAAGTCTTCAATTTTTTTAATCAGTGAATCGTGTTGCATTCTGTAGGACACCAAATCTTCAATAGAAATCAATTTAAGATCGAATTTTTTAGCAACCTCACGCAATTCCGGAAGGCGAGCCATGGTACCGTCTTCGTTGAGTATTTCTACTAGAATTCCAGAAGGGTTTAGTCCAGCTAAACGGGCTAAGTCTACTGCTGCTTCAGTATGACCTGTTCTGCGGAGTACCCCTCCCTTTTTAGCTTTAAGAGGAAAAATGTGTCCAGGTCTTCCAAGATCTGTCGCCTTTGTAGAAGCTTGAGTAAGCGCATAGATTGTCTTAGATCGATCCTGGGTAGATATTCCAGTAGTACACCCATTACCGATAAGATCTACAGAAACTGTAAACTGGGTATTGTGTAATACAGTGTTATCATCTACCATCATATTCAATCCGAGTTCTTCACAGCGCTCCTCAATAAGAGGAGCACAGATTAAACCACGACCATGTTTGGCCATAAAATTAATCATCTCAGGAGTTACCTTTTCAGCAGCTGCAATAAAATCTCCTTCGTTTTCTCTATCCTCATCATCGACAACGATAACAACTTTACCTGCTCGAATATCAGCAATGGCTTCCTGTATAGTATTCAACTTCATTTCGTTTGTTTGTTCTTCTTTTTTTGTCATCACCTATACGGTTGTTTTTGTTTTTGTAAAACGTTTGAAAAAATTTGTGATCGATGTACTCACACGATCAAAACCACCACTACTTGTTCCTTTGGTTGCCCTTCGAGTCAATAAAATACCTAAGGGGGTCAAGATAACTGTAGCCAACCATCCACCAATCAAACTAGAAATAGAACTTTCTTCAGCAATATTTTTACCGAGAGAGTTTATAAAAAAATATACTACAAAAATAAGGATGGCAAGCACCATAGGCAAACCAAATCCACCTTTTTTTATTAAAGCCCCTAAAGGTGCACCAATAAAGAAAAGTAAAAGACAAGATAATGAGAATGCTAGGCGGTAATGGTACTCAAAATCAAATAGATTTAAAACTTTTCGCTTGTTCTTGTAGTTTTCTTTAAAAACCTCAATAGTTCTTATTGGACGTTTTATATTATTCAATGCGGTTTTTAATAGGGATTCTTTTTTATTCAAACTGAAGTTTTCCAAAACATCAGTATTCAACGTACTATCAAGGATACTATCAGGTTTTTTGTACAGTGCGGCTGCATTGTTTCTGGTGTAGAATGAAAAAGCTTTAGATTTTAAGTATTTGTGATAGGAGGTTTTAAGACTGTCGGATTGT
Source organism: Flavicella sp. (assembly GCA_049625305.1). GTDB lineage: Bacteria > Bacteroidota > Bacteroidia > Flavobacteriales > Flavobacteriaceae > Flavicella. The sequence continues at coordinate 3,775 of JBMZVD010000114.1, read as the reverse complement.
TTGTCTAATTGTTTGATATTTAACATTAAATAATGGTTCTTGTATTTTTCCATATCCAGATTGTTATTGCTCAATGAAGAAATATCAATATTTACTTTGTAGGAGTCAAATTTAGCCGAAGAGGCAGGCATTTTATCTTTGTCTTTCTTTCTCCGTTTGCTTTGTGAGTGATCTTCAAAATAATAACCATCCCAGAGATTTAGGGTCATGTATTTACTCCCGGGCTCTGTCGTAATTTCTCCTTTAGCAGCGGTTATACAGATGTCATTTTTTTTTCCGCTTTTAAGATCGTAGATACGCACGTTTTTCAATAAATTTTCCTCAGGACCGTATTTTTTTTCAAAGTATATACTGTAGCCTGGTATTTCTGTGTTAAAACTACCCTCTACCAAGGCCAATGCGGGTTTTTGTTTTCGCATATTAAACAACAGATTTCTCTGTTTTAATGAGGCGTAAGGATAGATGTTATTTAAAAACACAAAATTGATACAACTGATACCTATAGTTAGAATTATCATGGGTCTGAGGATTCTCTTAAGAGACAATCCAGCTGATTTTATAGCAGCCATTTCATAGTTTTCAGAAAGGGCTCCCATTGCCATTATTGATGATAATAGAATTCCGACAGGTAGTGCTGTTGGAGTTACTTGTAAACACGTATATGCTAGGAATTTAAAAATATAAAAAATATCAATTCCCTTTCCTGCTATTTCATCGAATGCAAACCATAAAAATTGCATCACCAAAACAAACATCACTATAAAAAATGTCGCGAAAAAAGGTTTTATGAAACTTTTTAAGATGTATTTGTCGAGTATATTCACACGATTGTGTTTTATCTATTGATGGTGTAATTCTTTTTGATGTAAGAAGCCTCGTCAAACGAAAATACGTTGTCTTCCGTTTGTTCATTGACTTTCAAACTATTGATTGTAAATGTAGTTACGGTACTATTTTCACCTGTTTCTGAGATGTTGTAGATGTGTTTTTTTGAAACATCTATACCCAACACAAAATGAGAAGCTTCAGTTTTTGTGTCTATTGGAATCAACTTTATAAATTGAATCTTTTTTCCGTTGATTGTTTTACTTTCTTTCCATTGATATTGGTATCCTTCTTTGTAAAAAAACAACAATTTTGAAGGGTTTAATAAATCCTCTTCATCACCACCTTCAATGATGTTCACTTCTTCATCTTCAGCAACAATTACGTAGGTGTTATCTCCGTCGTGAATGAATGTGTTGTTCATAAAGTTCAAATTGTACTTTTCTGCTTTAGTGATTACAGAGCCAGAACTTACTTGTTTTATGTCTACTTCTGTATTGATAAGTTCGTAACTAAAATCAATATGCATGGTCGTGTATGAAGCCATTTTTGATGCTACCTCGTTTAACAGTGTTGCTGCTTTTTCACTGTTTTGAGCAAAGGTATTATAGCTAATAAATAATAGAGTTGTGAATATGAGGTTTTTTTTCATAAGATGCTTAAAATTAAGATTTTTCGTTTGCTAAATGTGAGTCTAATGCTTGAAGATCTGTTATGATGACTTGTCTTGCTTTACTTCCCTCAAAAGGGCCAACAATTCCTGCAGCTTCTAATTGATCAATCAACCTTCCTGCTCTGTTGTATCCGAGTTTTAACTTTCGTTGCAAGAGCGACGCAGATCCTTGTTGTGCAATTACTATTATCTTTGCAGCTTCTTCAAATAATTTATCACGATCTGATATTTCTATATCAAGATTGGTGCCATTTTCTTCTCCTACATATTCTGGCAACATATGTGCATCAGGATATGCTTTTTGAGAACCAATGTAGTCAGTGATTTTTTCAATCTCAGGGGTATCTACGAAAGCACATTGGATTCGTAAGACGTCGCTTCCTCCTGAATACAGCATATCTCCTTTACCAATGAGTTGATCGGCTCCTGAGGTGTCTAAAATGGTTCTGGAATCAATTTTTGATGTAACCCTGAATGCAATTCTCGATGGGAAATTGGCTTTGATAATACCTGTAATAACATTCACAGATGGTCTTTGCGTGGCTACTATTAGGTGTATTCCAATAGCTCTTGCCAATTGAGCCAATCTTGCTATTGGTGTTTCTACTTCTTTGCCTGCTGTCATAATTAAATCAGCAAATTCGTCTATGACAAGAACAATATATGGAAGGAATTTATGCCCGTTATCCGGATTTAGATTTCGTGCTTTAAATTTTGCATTGTATTCCTTTATGTTTCGGACCATTGCTGTTTTTAACAGCTCATAACGTTCATCCATTTCTATACATAAGGAGTTCAAAGTATGCACAACCTTCGTAGTGTCTGTGATAATAGCATCTTCTGTATCAGGTAGTTTCGCTAGGTAGTGACGTTCGATTTTGTTAAAAAGCGTCAATTCTACTTTTTTGGGATCTACCAAAATAAACTTTACTTCTGCAGGATGCTTTTTGTATAGTAATGAAGCTAAGATGGTGTTCAAACCAACAGATTTTCCTTGTCCTGTTGCTCCTGCCATTAGCAAGTGAGGCATTTTTGCCAAATCGACAACAAAAGTCTCGTTGGATATATTTTTACCCAAAGCAATCGGTAATTCCATAGTAGATTCTTGGAATTTTTTTGAGGCTATTACAGAACGCATGGAAACTATAGAGGGTCTGTTGTTAGGAACTTCGATTCCTATGGTACCTTTTCCTGGTATTGGCGCAATGATTCGAATCCCTAACGCAGCCAAAGACAACGCGATGTCATCCTCCAAATTTTTGATTTTAGAAATTCGTATTCCTGCCTCAGGAACTATTTCATAGAGGGTAACTGTCGGTCCAACTGTAGCCTTGATTTCGGCGATTCCAATCTTGTAATTTTTAAGTGTGTCGACAATCTTGTTTTTGTTTTCCTCTAATTCCTCAGCATCTACAGCGATACTTTCATTGTAATTCTTTAAAAGGTTTAGAGTAGGGAACTTAAAATTACTCAATTCTAATTTAGGGTCAAATTCCCCAAACTTTTCAACCAACGAATTGGATAGGTTTTCTTCTACTCTTTGTTCTTTTGAAGTTGTTTCTATAGCGATTTCAAGAGCTGTTTCTTCGGATAAATCCGTTGTTTTGTTTGGAGTTTCAATGTTGACAACATCTATTACAATTTCGTCTGAGTTAGTTTTAGCGACATTTTCTTTTGAAGTAGCGTTGTCACCAATCAAAGAATGGTTTTGAATGGTTGGTTTTAGATCTTCTCCTGATTGTGTGATATTGGAAGTTTCTTTTTGTTCTAATTCGGTTTCAATTATTTGTTCATCAGCTTGACTTCCTTCTTTTTCATTAATAACAAAATCTTCTTTTAAGGTATCACTAACTTGCTTCTCTTTTTGTGGTAGCCAACTCTTTACCTTTTCAGGTGTAATTTTAAAACGAATGATTCCATAACATAAATATCCAAAAAACAGTAAAATACTAAGTCCTACAATTTCTATGTAGGCTCTGAGGTAGGTGTTCAATTCATAACCTATAGTTCCGGCTAGTAGAAGCACATTGCCTTTTAAAAATCCAAAGGTGGTAGAAATCCAAATCATGCCTAAAACCCCCCAATTGAATGATTTAAAAAGACGTCTAGTAGGAATCTTTAACAATATATAAAGTCCCAATGCAATACATAATAAAGGGATGAAAAATGCAGCGATTCCAAAACCGTCTTCGATAAAAAATTGACTCATGCTGTCCCCAACCTTACCAATTAAGTTTTCGGAACGCACTGCCTTATCAAAAAACTGTCCTTCTGTAC
>JBMZVD010000113.1:0-6355 GCA_049625305.1 Flavicella sp. | reverse complement strand
CAGTTTTTTCCGCTTCGTCATAGCCATCAATCATTTCAATGATGAAATGGTATTGATAGAAAATTTAGAGACGTCAGAAACTTCAAAGTTGGATGAAATAGAAACTATTTTGAGGTCCAAATCATATACAACTCAGAAGTTCTCTTTTGATGCTAATGAAACTTCAAATTGTACTGACGAAGAGTTCAAGGAATATGTTGCAAAAGGGAAGGCACATTGCAAACGAGGGGATGTTTTTCAAATAGTATTATCACGTCAGTTTCAGCAGGTATTTAAAGGTGATGAATTTAATGTATACCGAGCATTGCGATCCATCAATCCTTCACCTTATCTTTTTTATTTTGATTATGGAAACTTTAAGCTGATGGGATCATCTCCTGAAGCACAAATCAAAGTTGGTAATGGTAAAGCTATTATCAATCCTATTGCTGGAACTTTTAGAAGAACTGGAGACATGGCAGAAGATATCAAGCTAGGAAAAAAATTATCGGAAGACAAAAAAGAAAATGCCGAACATGTAATGTTGGTTGATTTGGCTAGGAATGACCTTAGCAAACATGCCGATAATGTCACTGTTGAGGTATTCAAAGAGGTGCAGTATTTTAGTCATGTAATCCATCTTGTGTCAACGGTTGAGGGAAGTATAAAAGGAAATCCAATCGAAATCGTTGGGGATACCTTTCCTGCAGGAACTTTGAGCGGTGCACCTAAGTACAAAGCCATGCAGTTGATAGATACCTATGAAAATCAAAGCAGAGGTTTTTACGGCGGTGCTGTTGGTGTCATTGGACTTGATGGAAGTGTTAATTTAGCCATAGCAATTCGTTCTTTTGTGAGTAAAAACAACGTTTTGTACTCGCAAGCTGGTGCGGGAATCGTAATAGATTCTGATGAAGAAAAAGAATTACAAGAGGTAAACAATAAATTGGCAGCTTTAAAGAAAGCTTTAGAGTTAGCAGAAAAGATATAATTTATTTCAAATGTGCCTTTCTTGAGTAAAACAGCACATTAAAATTTTAAGAGATACTATGAAGATACTAATATTAGACAATTACGACTCTTTTACCTACAATTTGGTACATATGGTGGAAGAGATAACGGGAGTTTTTCCCTCCGTCTTTAGGAATGATAAAATTAGCATAGAAGACGTGGGGAACTACGATGTATTGATGCTTTCTCCTGGTCCAGGAATTCCCGATGAGGCCGGAATTCTAAAGGAAGTTATAAAGACATACGCAGGGGTAAAACCAATTTTTGCAGTTTGTCTTGGTTTGCAGGCAATCACAGAGGTTTTTGGAGGAACTATTATCAATATGGATACGGTATATCACGGTGTTGCCACGACTATGGAAGTAGTAGATACAGATGCAACTATATTCAAAGGATTACCAACTCATTTTGAAGCTGCTAGATATCACTCGTGGATTGCTTCAAAAGACAATTTCCCTACAGATCTAGCCATTACTGCCATCGATGAATATGGAGGTATTATGGCTTTAAAACATAATACATTTCCTATAAGTGCTGTACAGTTTCATCCAGAATCAATCTTAACACCTTTGGGAGAAAAAATGGTTCGTAATTTTTTGGACAGTTTACAATAATGGGAGTGAAGTCTCATATTTATAATAGCAAGTATACCTATGAATGCAATATTGAATAAATTATTTGAACACCAAACACTCTCCAAAGAAGAGGCCAAAGAGGTGTTGATAGCCATGGCTTCAAATGCCTTTAACGAAGCCCATATGGCTGCTTTTTTAACAGTGTACAGGATGCGAAGTATTACCGTTGATGAATTGAAAGGTTTTAGAGAAGCTCTGTTGGAACTAGCGCTGACAGTTGACCTATCCGATTTTAACACCATAGACCTTTGTGGAACAGGAGGCGATGGGAAAAATACGTTTAATATATCTACGTTGACTTCTTTTGTGGTAGCTGGTGCAGGATATAAAGTAGCAAAACACGGTAATTACAGCGTGTCTTCCGCATCAGGTTCTTCGAATATGTTAGAATATGTAGGTTACAAATTCACGAATGACGAATCTATTTTAAAACGTCAACTCGAAAAAGCAAACATATGTTTTTTACACGCACCTATGTTTCATCCGGCGATGAAGGCTGTAGGTCCGGTTAGAAAAAAACTAGGGATGAAAACTTTTTTCAATATGTTAGGTCCTTTGGTAAATCCTAGTAGCCCACAAAATCAATTGGTTGGGGTGTTCGATATGAGTGTCGCTCGTTTGTACAATTATTTGTTGCAAGAAAGTTTACAAAATTATGGGGTAATTCACGCTTTGGACGGTTACGATGAAATCTCTTTGACAAGTCCTTTTAAGTTGTTTACACATGAAGGGGAAAAAAGTATACACCCTTCAGATTTGGGTTTAGAAACCATCTCTCAAGAAGCTATTTACGGAGGAGATTCAGTACCTGAAGCAGCTAAAATCTTCAAAGATGTTTTAGATGGAAATGGAACGAAAGCTCAGAATAATGTGGTTTTGACCAATGCAGCCTTTGCATTAAAAACAATGGACGCAAATTTGTCTTTTGAAGAGGCATTTGAACAATCAAAAAGCTCTCTGATGGGATTAAAAGCAAAAAAAACATTAGAAATTCTGATAAGTTAACTGTTGGTAGTTAGTAATTTATAGTTTTTGTCACTAATTTTGCAAAACAAAGAAAATAAAAGATAGAAAGTAACGGAATGAGTAATATATTAGATGAAATAGTAGCTTTTAAAAAAATAGAAGTCGCTAAAATTAAGGCTGAAGTATCTCTGAAGCAATTGGTAAAAAGCCCCGCTTTTAACAGAACACCCTTGTCATTAAAAGAAGCGCTCATCGAAAATGGTTCTACTGGAATTATTGCAGAGTTCAAAAGACAGTCACCCTCTAAAGGAGTTATCAATGATAAAGCGACGATTCAAGATGTAACAGAAGGGTATTTAAAGGCGAATGTTGCTGCACAGTCTATTTTAACAGATACTCGATATTTTGGAGGCACGATGGTAGATTTGATGACTGCGAGAACGATCAACAGTGTGCGTCCTATTTTACGTAAGGATTTTGTAGTTGATGCATTTCAAATTGTGGAAGCGAAGGCGATTGGTGCCGATGCTGTCTTGCTGATTGCTGCCTATTTGACTAAGGAAGAATTGAAAAACTATGGAAAATTAGCAACAGAGCTTGGACTAAGTGTACTCTATGAAATACACAGTAAAGAGGAGTTGGATAAAATTTCTGATTTGGATGGCAAAATAATAGGTATCAATAATAGAAATTTAAAAACATTTGAAGTTGATTTGGAGCATTCTATTGCTTTGGCAGCTTCTATTCCAGATTCTTGTGTAAAAGTTTCTGAAAGCGGAATAAGCAATCCTAGAATCATTACTGGATTAAAAGAATTCGGATTTCAAGGTTTTTTAATTGGTGAAAACTTTATGAAGACTGAAAATCCAGGGTTAGCTTGTCGTCAATTTATTGATCAAATTCGATAGGTTTAAAAAGCGGACAAAGAATATGGTAACAGGATTAAAAATAAAAGTATGTGGTATGGGAAGTTCCGATAATATTATGGGAGTCACTACTTTGAGTCCAGACTATTTGGGGTTTATTTTTGTAGAATCATCTCTTAGAAATTTTAAAACTACGATACCTAAAATTTCAAATTCAATAAAAAAAACCGGTGTTTTTGTAAACGAAACTTTTGAGTTTGTAAGAGAAAAAATAATCAAACACCAATTAGAAGCTGTGCAATTACACGGTACAGAGTCTTATTCGTTCTGTGAAAAAATAAAAGAACTGGAAGTGGAAGTAATCAAAGTTTTTTCAGTAAAAGACACTTTTGATTTTTCCGTATTGACTCCCTATGAATCTGTTGTCAATTATTTTCTATTTGATACCAAAGGAAAACTAGCAGGAGGTAATGGGGTAACCTTTGATTGGAATGTATTACATAAGTATTCTTCATCTGTACCGTTCTTTTTAAGTGGAGGTATTGGTTTGGAAGAGATAGATGCAATAAAAACGCTCTTACAATTAGATTTACCGATGTATGGTTTGGACCTCAATAGTAAATTCGAAGATGCGCCAGCAGAAAAAAATATAGATAAATTAAGTGATTTTTTAATTAAATTAAACACTCATGAATAAAGTGCTCACAAACAATATTGAAACAGTAAAAAAAGCAAAATTTCAGCCATCTGACGAAGGATATTACGGACAATTTGGAGGTGCGTTTATTCCTGAGTTGTTATATCCAAACGTAAAAGAATTAAAAGAGAATTATTTGGATATTATATATTCTGATGCGTTTCAAAAAGAATACAAATACTTATTAGATCAGTATGTTGGTAGACCAACTCCATTGTATTTATCCAAAAGTCTTTCCAAAAGACACAATGCTTCCATTTTCCTAAAAAGAGAAGATTTGTGCCATACGGGAGCCCACAAAGTCAACAATACCATCGGACAGATTCTAGTTGCCAAACATTTGGGGAAGAAAAGAATCATCGCTGAAACAGGAGCGGGTCAACACGGGGTTGCAACAGCAACTGTTTGTGCTTTGATGGAGATGGAGTGTATTGTGTTTATGGGTGAGGTTGACATCAAGCGTCAAGCTCCTAATGTAGCGCGTATGAAAATGCTTGGAGCCACGGTTATGCCAGCTCAAAGTGGAAGTAAAACGCTTAAAGATGCAACTAATGAGGCAATTCGCGATTGGATTGGAAATCCAGAAGATACCTACTATTTAATAGGTTCTGTAGTTGGACCTCACCCATATCCAGACATGGTAGCACGACTTCAGGCAATTATCAGTGAAGAAATTAAAGCACAATTACTAGCGCAAACAGGGAATGAAAATCCAGATACTATTATTGCTTGTGTAGGTGGCGGAAGTAATGCTGCAGGTGCTTTTTATCATTACTTGGAAGAAGAAAACGTTGAGCTGATAGCAGTTGAAGCTGCTGGTCTCGGAGTACATAGTGGTGAAAGTGCTGCTACTTCACAATTGGGAGAAGTGGGCGTGATTCATGGAAGTAAGACCATACTCATGCAGGATGAATACGGACAAATTGTGGAGCCTTATTCTTTGTCTGCAGGTTTGGACTATCCAGGTGTGGGACCTCTTCATGCTTATTTATTTGAGTCTAAAAGAGCTTTGTTTATGAATGCAACAGATCAAGAAGCGCTTGATGCAGCTTATGATTTATCTAAAAATGAAGGAATTATTCCCGCCTTAGAAACGGCACATGCCCTTGCTGTGTTGGATAAAATGACTATAGAAAAAGATCAGGTTATCGTAATAAACTTATCAGGTCGAGGAGATAAAGATTTAGAAACATATATTACCCATCTAAAATAATAGCCCTTTCTATTTTTTAGAATTATTTTAAAGTATGGATATTAAAAAATTAAGTGTATTGAGTGCTAAGAAATTTTTTGAAATCGCTAGTTTAACTACCCTTTTTATTATTGGAATCGTTCAGGCTTCTTTTGCTCAATCTATAACATTTGAACAACGAATAGGAGAAGATAATCCTCTAAATGGAGAAGTAGTGGATGGCAATTCAACACACAATACTGTTGATATAGACAACGATGGTGATTTTGACCTATTCGTAGGAACAATTTCAGGCGAGGTTTTATTTTATAAAAATATTGGAACACCAGAAAATCCTAATTTGTTTGAGGAACAAAAAGGTCCTTTAAATCCTTTTGACGGATTAAATATTGGAAATAAGGTGAGTATAAGCTTAGTAGATATCAACGGAGATGATACAATGGATGCGTTTGTAATTTCGGAAAACAGATTGATTTTTTACAAGAATACTGGGACGAAAGAGGAGGCTTTTTTTGAATTACAATCGGTAGAAAATACCCCATTATCTTCAATAGATTTGAGTAACAATATTTTTCAAACACTTTCCTTTTCAGATATTGACGGAGACCAAGATCAAGATGTATTGGTAGGATGGGTCGCATCTGATGCACAGAATTCAAGTGGTATAGATGTTTACAAAAATATAGGAGATAGAAATCTTGCGAGCTTCCAAAAACTCAGCGATGAAAACAATCCGTTCAAAGACTTTAATAGACTGTATCCTGCTCCTATTTTTGTAGATATTGACGCAGATTATGACGAAGATGTATTTATAACTACAGGTGATGGAGCTTATTTGTATTTTGAAAATACTACTGAAAAAACAAACTTGTTGGTTGATGATAAGCAAATATCACCTTTTCGATTTTATCCAAACCCGGCTAGCAGTAAGCTCACTTTTGAGTTTGAGTCAAAGACTTTGTCAGTACGTATCTTTTTATTAAGTGGTCAGCAAGTGTTTCAAAAAACA
>JBMZVD010000112.1:0-6444 GCA_049625305.1 Flavicella sp. | reverse complement strand
CTACAAGTGTTCTCAAACACACGCAAAACCCTGTAAACACTATGTTTTACAGGGTTTTTTAATTGTGACAGGTGTCAATATTTTATCAGCTGTTGCTCTTTTATTGCTCTTTAAATATCAACGTGAATTTACTTTTATCAACGCGGATAGATAAAAATAAGTGCGAATAGATACAAAATATATAATACCCTGTTGTAAAATGGTTTTTTAAGTTGATAATGATTCCATTTCAAACCTCAATCCATCCTTCTAAATACAATTGAGCGTTCCCGCCAATCAAAGTTCTTTCGCCTTTGTCAATACAATACAAGTCACCACCTCTTTTAGATAATTGTTTCGCAGTCAGTGCTTTCTTTTTGAGTTTTTCAGCCCACAAAGGAGTCAGGGATGTATGTGCTGATCCGGTCACTGGATCTTCATCTACGCCGCTTTGAGGCGCAAAAAAACGGGATACAAAATCGACAGTAGCTCCTTGGGCTGTAACGATCAAACCACGAGCGTTTAATTTTGCGATTTCTGAGAAATTGGCTTTGAGATTTTTGACCTCTTCTTCTGATTTTAGCACTGCAATTAAATCTGTTTTTCCACGAAATACTTCGATGGGTTTTGTGTTGATTCCTTGTGAAATAGTTTCGATTGCATCTTCCCTTTTAAGTACATCTGTAGGAAAGTCCAAAAACAATACATCATCTTTTTTAAATACCTTTAAGGAACCACTCTTTTGAGTGTTGAATACGAGTTCTGAAACATCAGGTTCATAAAACTCAAACAACACATGAGCGCTCGCAAGTGTAGCATGTCCACATAAGTCTACTTCTACAGTGGGAGTAAACCAACGAATATCGTATGTTGTTTTGTTTTTGACGAGAAATGCTGTTTCCGATAAATTGTTTTCCTGAGCAATGTTTTGCATCAAGTCTTCTGATAGCCATTTATCTAGTATACAGACTGCTGCAGGATTTCCTGAAAAAACTGTTTCTGAAAAGGCATCAATAGTATAGGTTTTAAGTTTCATTGTGGCGAGGTTTTAGTAGGGATTTATTTCATATACGCTTTATTTTATAAACGTCACTTTGCAATTCATTGATATTGTATATCAAATTAAGGTAAAATCTTTTAGATTTCCATAGTTCATAAAACACTTTAACGGTCTTTGTTTTGTGTTTTTTATATAAATGTACTAGTTCTTTTGGGAGACAGTTTTTTTTTGTTTCTTTAGGTCTAACTAAATCAATTCCAATGCATACAAGAAGTACTAGCCTAACAAATATTACAATTTTCATCTGCTTACTTGCGTGTTTAAGTTGTAAACCACAAAAAGCGAAAGTCACAGTTCAAGAAAATGAAAATACTCCCAATATAGTTGTCATATATACCGACGATTTGGGTTATGGAGATATCGGTGCCAATGGGGCAACTGAAATCAAAACACCAAACATTGATGCTTTGGCAAATGGAGGGGTTCGTTTTACCAATGGGTACGCAAGTTCAGCTACATGTACTCCGAGTCGTTATGCCTTGCTTACGGGGCAATATCCTTGGAAAAACAAACGTGCTAAAATATTACCTGGAACAGCGCCTCTAATCATAAGTAACAATCATACGACCTTGCCTAAACTTCTAAAAAAGAAAGGCTATCATACAGGAATTGTGGGCAAATGGCATCTAGGTCTTGGTACAGGTACAGTCAATTGGAATCAAAAGGTCGCACCTGGACCTAATGAGGTAGGATTTGATTATTCTTATATCATGGCAGCCACACAAGATCGTGTACCTACCGTTTATATAGAAGATGGCAATGTAGTTGGTTTGGACAAAAGCGATCCTATCGAAATAAATTATAAAAAGAATTTTGAAGGGGAGCCAACCGGAAAAGAAAACCCAGAGCTATTGACAATGAAATGGCATCACGGACACAATAGTAGTATTGTAAATGGCATACCGAGGATTGGTTACATGAAAGGAGGAGAGGCTGCCAAGTGGAGCGATGTTGATATGGCAGATCATTTTCTTCAGAAAGCTCAGAGCTATGTAAAAGAACACAAAAAGGCTCCTTTCTTTTTGTACTATGCTTTGCAACAACCACATGTTCCAAGAACGCCACATCCGCGTTTTGTGGGGGCTTCAGGACTCGGTCCAAGGGGGGATGTAATCGTTGAAGCGGATTGGATGATTGGAGAATTTATAAAAACTTTAGAAGAAGAGGGCGTTTTGGAAAATACTTTGATTCTGTTCTCAAGTGATAATGGTCCCGTTTTAAACGATGGCTATTATGACGATGCTGTTGAAAAGTTAGGAAGCCATTCACCTGCTGGACCTTTTAGAGGTGGTAAATACAGTCTTTTTGAAGCGGGTACCCATGTTCCTTTTATCAGCTATTGGAAAGGCAAAATCCAACCCAAAGTTTCTGATGCCCTTGTTTGTCAAATTGATATATTGGCTTCAGTTGCAAAAATTACAGGTGTTGATTTGGGGCAGACTGACAGTCAAGATCTTTCGAGTGTGTTGCTTGGAAATAGCATGCAAGGAAGAGATGAACTCGTATTGGAAGCCAATATGAAAACCGCTTTGAGGAAAGGTGATTGGGTGATGATACCTCCCTATAAAGGCAAGTCTGTCAATAAAAAAGTAAATATTGAATTAGGGGTTTCAAAAGAATATCAATTGTACAATATAAAAAATGATGTTGGACAAGTTGAAAATTTAGCCTTGTCGCATCCAGAAAAATTAGAAGAGATGAAAGCTAGTTTAGCGCAACAGCTGAAGGGAGTTGCTATAGATATAAAACCGTTGGAATTGCATTAAAGAGTAATGCCTATCACCATTTATTTTTTCGGGTAGCGCCTAAATACACTCAAATAATTTTAAAATTATAATTCAGTATAGCATGACTATCAAATATTATTTTCACGTGCTTCTTGTGTTCTTACTTTGCAATCACCATACACGCTGTCAAGTAAAGGGGCATAAGGGTATGGTAGTTTCAGATCATCACTTGGCCTCCAAGGTAGGTGTTGCAATTTTAGAAAAAGGAGGAAATGCAATAGACGCTTCAATAGCTACAGCCTTTGCACTTGCGGTGACACATCCACAGGCAGGAAATATTGGTGGAGGTGGTTTTTTGGTATTTCGAAATTCCGAAAACAAAGTGACGACCATTGATTTTAGAGAAAAGGCTCCGTTAGCTGCGAGTCCAACCATGTTTTTAAATGAAGATGGAAGTCTTGATAGAGGTTCTAATCACATTGGTTTGAAAAGTGTTGGAGTTCCTGGAACGGTTGCGGGGCTATTCATGGCACATCAAAAATACGGTTCTTTGGACTGGGCATCCTTGGTGCAACCCTCAATTGACTTGGCTGCTGATGGATTCCCTATGAGTAAGGCACTGTGTGATTGGGCGCAGCAAATTGATACTTGGACAAACGAAAAGCAGTTGGCTAAAGCCATGTTCAAAGATGGAAATGGGATGTTTTTAGATGTTGGAGAACTATGGAAACAAGAAGCATTGGCGAGAACACTGACACATATTAGAGATAGGGGAGAAAAGGGATTTTACGAAGGTCCCGTTTCAGAAAAGTTTGTCGCGTATATGCAAGCCAATGGAGGCCTTATAACCAAGGAGGACTTAACAAAATACAAAGCCGTTGAAAGAGATCCTTTAAAAGGTACTTACAAAGGATATGACTTGTATACCATGCCGCCACCGAGTTCTGGAGGTGTGGCATTGATTGAAATGATGAACATGCTAGAGTTAGCAGATTTTAAATCTTCAGATCCCAAAGATCTCCGTAACATACATCTACTTGCAGAAACAATGCGCAGGGCTTTTGCAGACCGAGCAGAACATTTAGGGGATCCTGATTTTAACAATGACATGCCTTTGGAGAAACTACTATCCAAATCATTCGCTAAAGATCGTTTTCAATATCTCGACATGGAAAAAGCCTCTAAGAGTGATGCGTCAAAATATGGACAGCTGTACGATGGAAAAAATACCACACATCTATCGGTAATCGATAACAATCACAATGCAGTATCTATGACATATACCTTAGAGCATTCCTTTGGTTCTGGAATGGGGTCAAGAGAATTGGGTTTTTTATTAAATAATGAAATGGGTGACTTCAATCCTAAAATAGGATTGACGGACAGTATCGGGCATATAGGGACTATGGCTAATAGTATCGCCCCTGAAAAACGAATGTTGTCTAGTATGAGTCCGACAATTGTACTCAAAGACAATATGCCTTATTTGGTTATTGGTAGTCCTGGAGGTCGTACCATCATCAATACGGTGTTCCAAACGGTCTTAAATGTCTTAGAACACGGAATGGAAGTAGACGAGGCAATTGAAGCTTTTAAAATTCACCACCAATGGTTGCCAGATCAGATTTACTATGAAGGTGGAGCATTGCCAAAAAGTACTTTAGATAGCCTTACCAATATGGGGCATCGTCTAAAGGCAAGAAAATATTTAGGTCGCTTGATGGGGATACGTTACGATGAGAAAACCAAACTTTTTATTGGTGCTTCAGATAGTTCAAGTCCAGATGGTGCAGCTATTTCATTCTAATTAAATTGTTTTAATTCATTGTAAATTAGTTGCTTGTTTTGTTTTTTTCTTTGTTTTCGATTGAATTTTTAATAAATTAACAGAATATTAACTAATAATTTACAAAAGATGAAAAATTTCATTACAATTTTATTAGCAATTTTTGCTGTTAGTTTTGTGTCTGCGCAGACTTCAGGAACGGTTGTTGACGGTAACAAAAACCCCCTACCCGGAGCTAGTGTTGTTATTAAAGGAACTACCACAGGAGCCACTACGGATTTTGATGGGCAGTTTGCAATCAAAGCTTCAAAAGGGGATGTTCTAGTTGTTTCTTTTATTGGATTCAATACTGAAGAAGTAACCTATGAAGGTGGAAGTATTGAAGTAGTACTTCAAGAAGGACAAGTATTGGATGAAGTATTGGTAACGGGTAACCGTTCTAAACCAAGAACCGCCATCAACTCACCTGTGCCAATTGACAACATCAAGGCCTCTGCAATTACTAATGTGGGAGAAGCTTCTATTGAAAGAGCTTTGACCTTTGCAATTCCTTCATTCAACTCTCAAGATCAGGCGATCTCAGATGCGACTGCAGGATTTAGTCCAGCGGATATTCGAGGATTAGGACCTTCAAGAACTTTGGTATTGATCAATGGAAAAAGAGTAAACCAACAAGCGCAAGCTTACTTAAACAGAACACCTGGTAAAGGGGAGGTTGGAGTCAACTTAAAGTCGATTCCAATGGCAGCTGTTGAACGTATCGAGGTGCTAAGAGATGGTGCATCCTCTCAATACGGTTCTGATGCAATGGCTGGTGTGATGAACTTTATCTTAAAAGAAGATTCTGCATTCTCTACGATCAACGCAGGGACAGGGATTACATCAGAAGGTGATGGTTACCAGTACAACTTAGACTACAATACAACATTCCCAATTGGAAATGGTGGACGTGTAAACTTGACAATGACGTATACTGATCAAGAAAAAACAAACCGGGCGGGATCTCCAGGACTTTCTGCAGTAGATACTACAGATCCTGATACACGTCAAAATGAGATTGATTTTGCAAGAGAAAACCCTGAATTGGGTATGATTGTTGGACGTCCGGATTTAAAGCAAAAAAGTATTTTTGTAAATATGACTCATCCAGTGGGAGAAAATTCTAAAGCTTATGGTACTCTAGGGTACTCTGATAGATGGAACCGTTCTTTTGCATACTACCGTTTTCCAGGATGGAGACGTGATGTAGCAGATGCTGGATTCTTAACAAAAACTCCTGAAGATTTTACGGGTTACCACCCAACTTTCGAGGGAGATATCCAAGATGTATTCAGTACCATGGGGATTGATTTCGGTTTGGAGAATGATTGGAATCTTGATGCCTCTGTAACCTATGGTAAAAATACCATTGATTACACAGTTAATAATTCTGTAAACAGAGATTACTTGGCAGACAATGGTTGGAGTCCAAGAAGTTTCAAGCCAGGAGGTTATGCATTCGAAAATATCATTGGAAACTTAGATGTTACAAAGTCTTTTGGAGAGATTTATGCTTTCTCTGCAGGGTTGGAATATAAAGTAGAAAAATTTGAGGCGTTCAAAGGGGATGCTTTTTCAAGGTATGGAGCAGGAAGTGATTCTTTTGCAGGTATTTCTGAAGACCAAGAAGGTGCTTGGTCACGAAGTAATTTTGCATTGTATTCAGGATTGGACGTCGATGTTACTGATGCTTTGTTAGTAACGGTTGCGGGACGTTTTGAGGATTTCTCTGACTTTGGAACAAACTTTAGTTGGAAATTGGCTTCTCGTTACAAGTTGAATGATAATTCAGCAGTTAGGGCTAGTTTCTCTACAGGTTTCAAGGCACCATCACTCCACCAACAAAACCTGTC
>JBMZVD010000111.1:0-6472 GCA_049625305.1 Flavicella sp. | reverse complement strand
AAGCCAATTATTATCTTGTGGATGTTGAGCTAATTGCCAAAAGCTATGGCCTTGCATTTCCTTAGGGATGCTAGCTCCTGCTATATCGACAAGCGTCTCCGCAAAATCAACATTGTTGATCAACTTTTGAACCTTTGTTCCTGCTTTGATTTGTTTTGGAAAACGCATTAAAAAGGGCATTTTAGTTGCTTCGTTAAGTCCCAAGCGCTTGTCAAAAAAACCATGTTCTCCTAAAAACATCCCTTGGTCTGATGTATATATGATAACCGTGTTGTCCAAAATACCTTCTGCTTCTAAATATTCTAAAAGCCTTCCCACTCCTTCATCAATACCCGCAACCACACGCAAGTAATCTTTGATGTACTTTTGATAGGTTGCTCTTAAAATCTGATCATTAGAAGTAGTATTTATAGTAATATTACCTGTAGGCCATGTTCCGCTTACACCTTTTTTTCCTTTTTGAAACCAAGTAGACAAACTCATTTTTAGATTTTGAGGATTGTGCAAGCGGCTTTGATGGTGAGCGACACCTCCTACCGCTCTATCTGCAAAGGAGTCATTTAAGGTTTTGGGATAAGGTAGGGTATCCTTTTCAAAAAGAGTTGCATGACGTTTGGCGTATTCCCATGGTGCATGGGCAGCCTTGTAATGGGTCATCAAATAGAAGGGTTTGTCTTTGTCTCGTTTTTGCAACCAATCAATAGAAAGTTGTGTATGGACATCTGTTGCATAGCCCTTTGTTTTTAGTTTTTTACCTAAGGGAGTTTGAAATGATGGATTCCAATAGCTTCCTTGTGCAGTTGTAATGGCATAGTCGTCAAAACCGTATAAATTGTCACCGTGTATGTGCCATTTGCCAAAAACAGCAGTTTGATATCCTTGTTTTTGCAATAACTTGGGGACTGTGGCTGTTGCTTCTTTTGTGTTTAATTCTTCTCGTAGAGTATAAACCCCTGATTTATGACTGTATTTTCCTGTTAGTATGGTGGCTCTACTCGGAGCACATAGCGCATTGACACAATGCACATTATTAAAGATTGCTCCTTCTTTTGCTATACGATCAATATTAGGAGTATGTACATATTCTTTGAGAGTACTTGCATACACTCCAATTGTTGCTGCACTGTGATCGTCTGACATGATAAATAAAATATTGGGGGCATTACTTTGTGCATTTAATGAAAAGCTTAGTATGATAAAACACCTTAAAAACAAAAAATTATTCATCGCTATTTAATTTAACATTCAATATGTGTTCTTCTATGTAGTTGCGAAAAAACAGCTTCAATATTGGTACGTTTAAAAGTAAAAAAAACTCCACAGAAAAACTTAAATATCTCTGTGGAGTTCATCACTCATTTTCAATAAGAAGTTTATTTCCTATTATTTAATTTTGGAGCGGGTGAGTGATTTCCTTTGTTTTTGTTGTTTCGTATTTGTTTTTCCAAAACTTCAGGGTCTACATCGTAGTAGGATCCTGATAATCTTTCATATCTTGGTTGTGCATCTTGATTAGGCATTTTTTCAATCGCTTTTCTAAATTCACGCAATGCCATAACCACTTCTCTATTCTTATAAGAAATCAAATTGTGTTTTTCTTCTGGATCTCTAGTCAAATCAAAAATCTCGTGAATAATACCCTGGTAATTGACAAAGGCTTTGTATTTTTTATTTCGAAGTACTCGGTCTCTATATACATGTACATTCTGAACACGACCGTCTTTGATTCTCGCAGCTCTTGAACCCATTGCAAGTGTCCATTTTCTAGCAGAATCAACCGTATCTCCCAAAATTAAGGGGGCAAAAGAAAACCCATCTCCCTTATAATCTTCAGGAATAGGAGCATTGGCCAATTCAGCAAAGGTTGGAAAGATGTCAGTAAAATCTACCAATGCATCACTCACTACCCCGGAAGGAACCTTCCCTGGACAATTGATAATAAAAGGTGAGTTTACACCGTTCTCTGTTAGATAGGTTTTTCCTCCTCTGACAAATTTTCCATTTCTTTTTCCAATGATATTACCCGCAGTTCCATTGTCTGTAGTCCAAACTATAATTGTATTGTCACGAATTTTCAAGTCCTCCATTGCAGTAATCAACTTGTTAAGAATAAAATCCGTGTAGCTCACCATGGCTTTGTGTTTTTCCATTTTTCCACTAGCATCTGGCTTTTGAGGAGTCGCAACCAAAGGACCGTGAGGTAGACACATAGGATAGTATATCATCATTGGATCCTCTTTATTCTCTTTCATAAAATCGAT
This sequence comes from Flavicella sp., assembly GCA_049625305.1. Lineage (GTDB taxonomy): Bacteria > Bacteroidota > Bacteroidia > Flavobacteriales > Flavobacteriaceae > Flavicella. The sequence goes on along the minus strand of JBMZVD010000111.1, from coordinate 4,211 downwards.
GATGAAATCAGAGAAAACATCTTCTCCAAATTTACCTTTGTAAGTTTTACTCCCTTCTTTTGTATGAATATATGGATCCCAGTAGCGTTTGCCACTCGCTTTTACGTTACCACCTTCAGCACCAGTCCACATACAATAAGCATCAAAACCGTGAGCCTTCATTGCTTCAGGTTGTATACGAAAATCATTTACTTGCCACTTCCCTGCTGCACATGTTTTGTATCCTGCATCTCTTAAGACTCTCGCATAGCTTGGATTCATATTTGCGTCAAACTGAGCGCCATATCCCCAACGCGGTACATCAAAATGATTGATCCATCCATGGTTGTATGGATACTGACCCGTCATTAAGGTAATACGAGAGGGGGTACACTGTGGCATTGACCAAGAGTTTTCAAATTGCATCCCCTCTTTTGCCAATTGGTCGATGGTTGGAGTTTGAATTTCATCTGCTCCGTAAGTACTCACCCATTCCTTTCCGATATCATCCAGTAATATGAATAAGATATTAGGACGTTTCTTTTGGGTTGATGTTACTGTTTTTGAAGCGGTGTTTGACTTTGTTTGGGAACAAGCCGAAAGCAATACCAAAACAATAATTGCCCAGTATTTATTATGGATTAACAATCTTAAATATTTCATTGGTCTAAACTTAATGGTTTCTTATAATTTAAAAAGATGGATCGTAGAATTGGTAATTCATTGGTAGCTTAAGGTGAGATCTTCTCTGCTGCTTGCTATTAAAGTGCTTGAAACCTCTTTTCAATTTCCCTTTCCACAATGGATCCTCAAAAGAAGTAGGCAATTTTGAGCTCATAAAATCTAGATAGTCTTCAAATGCAGAACGCTGCGTCGTATAATTTGTATTGTTAGTAATATTTTCATAACCTCTACCGTCATAAGATCCATTGGTTTTGTAAAATCTTCCTTTAGGATATCCGTACAATGGACATACCGCTTCCAATAGATATTCCTTTGTACGTACTATTGATGCTATACCTGGCTGAGCATAAATCACTTCTTTAGTTGTATCAGACTTTCCTGTTAGAAATGGCACAGCACTTTTTCCATCTACTTTATATTTTGAAGGAATTGTTGTGTTTGCAAAATCTGCTAGGGTTGGTAACACATCTGCAAAATCTATCAACTCATCTGTCAAACCTCTCTTTTTGATACTAGGCCCTTTTACCATGAATGGAATATGAACTCCGTACTCCACTCCCTTGCTCTTTGCAGAAGAAGTAGTTCCGTTGTCAGAGGTATAAATTACAATTGTTTCATCCTCAATCCCTGCTTTTTTGATCGTTTTTAAGATTTTCCCCACCAAATTATCAGCATATTTGATTTGGTTTTTGAATATCTTTTGCCCCATTTCGGTTCTATGCCTGTGGTTAAAGTTAGATTTCTCCATTCCTTCAGCAACATCAATTGGAGTTACACAGTGAGAAGAATGTGCCAAAACCATCGGATAAAAAGCCAAAAAGGGTTGGTCTGAATTTGCATTGTCTTTGATAAAATCACAAATGTAATCGGACAATAAATCTGGTCCGTAGTCATCCATTGTAGTTTCTAATAATTTTCCATCTTTTACATAAGCTGGTCTCCAGTAACGAGAAAGTATCGGTTGTTTAGAAATGGCTGCGATCTCCCAATCTTTATTTGGTGTTAGAACATCTCCAGTTATTTTTTTAACAGAAGCAGGCATGCTATTGTATACCATGTATTGATCTACTCCCAATAATTTATTGTCAACTCCTAGTGTACCTCCTATTGGATTGTGCCATTTTCCAGAAACAGCAGTTTTATAACCTGCATCGTGTAATATTCTTACAAAATTAGCGAATTTGTCCTTATTTTTTTTGGTTGGATCGTAAAAGACCTTATTGTCATAAGCTCCGTTGGTAGCAGCATAAGTTCCTGAATACAACATAGCTCTCGAGGGTCCACAAATACTCTGTGCATAAGCTGTTTTAAAAGCCACACCTTCTTCTCCAAGCTTGTCTATGATTGGTGTATTGGACTTTTCGCCTTTCTTTACCTTGTAAATTCCGTATTCCTCAAACCCAACATCATCTGATAATATCACTACAATGTTTGGACGTTTTTTGGATTTTTGTGCACTGGTTTTTACCGAACTGATTCCTAGTATCATCATAAATACTAGTATTAATTTGAAGGTTTTAGTTAGCATATTATTTTCTTTCAATAGTTGTTTTATTATTGTTTTATGAGTTCTCCCTGATCATAAAATTGGTAGTCTTTATGATTAAAGAGATGCTTTTCAATATTCTTAGGTTTTGTATATTGATTCAAGAAACGTTTTCCTTTTTTAGTTTTCCAAAATTGATGTGTTTTGGTAATAGCTGGAAATGCTTCTAATATTTTGTTGAATTCTTCACGCTTTTTGGCATGTGCAGGGTTTCCATTGACAAACTCATAACCACGTTGGTTTCTATTTTTGCCCGTATAATAGAACCTACCCTCTGGAAGACCTAACAATGGATTCACGGCTTCCAGCATGTAATCCTTTGTTCTTACCAACTGAGAAGTTGAAATATACCCATAAATCCAATCTCTATGTGTTTCTGTTTCACCTCTAAGGAAAGGAACCAAACTCTTACCGTCAAACTTCTTACCTTTTGGCAATTTAGCACCTGCTAATTCGACCAAAGTCGGCGCTATGTCCGTAAAATCAGTCAATTCATCTGTAGCACCTCTTTTCTTAATACCAGCTCCTGAAATGATATTCACCACATGAGTTCCCCTTTCAACACCTCTTGTTTTGGCTGTAACAGCAGTACCATTGTCTGAAGTAAAGATAATGATGGTATTGTCCGCAATTCCCAAGTCGTTGATTTTCTTGACAATTTTTCCCATTAAGTAGTCGATGTACTCATTTAATGCAATAAAACGCAAACGACCTTCCTTAGCATTGATTCCTTTTGCCCCTAAATCTCCCACTTCTCCACGGTGAGGTGTAGAGGGACTTCCTGTTCGTGTACCGTGAGGAGCTACACTAGGCCAATAAGCTAAAAACGGTTTTCCTTCCTTGCTTTTACGCTCCATAAAATCCATAATAAAATCTGAAAAGATATCTGGACCATAATCCGTTGGCTTTGTATCCAATAGTTTGTGATTTTGAATAATTCCTGGATGCCAATAACGAGATGTTGTTTTTTCATCTTCCAATTGCCCTGTAAACTTGGGGCTTCCTGGAAGTTGTTTGATTTCCTTTAGTCCTTCCCACAAGCAGTACTCATCAAATCCAACAGCTTTTTCATAGGGCATTTGAACACCTGCGTGCCATTTACCAGCAATAGCTGTGGCATATCCTGCATCTTTTAACAACTTTCCAAAAGCTTGGTGTTTGCTATATACATTTTCACGACTGTCGCCCAACCACATCCCATTTTGCAATACACCTGTAGTATTTCCATAGGCTCCAGTCATGATTTCAACACGAGAAGGCGCACACATGGCAGAAGCATAACAAGTCTTAAACATGACACCGTCTGAGGCTAGCTTGTCTATGTTGGGTGTTTTTCCCCAACCTTCAACACCATAACAACTAAATTGTTCCGGGCTTACATCGTCCAAAAGTACTAATAGAATATTGGGTTGTTTTTGAGAATAAGACAACAATGTAAAAAGAAAAAACAGTAATGATACTGAAGCTCTTTTAGTAATAACTTTATTTTTCATATTCGAAATTATATTTTAAAAAATCTAAATTACGATATATACAGAATACAATCCGCTTAGATTGTTACAGTAAATTAGTTGTAATCTTTCATTTTAACACGTTTGTATCTATACTTTAACAATCTGCGTACTTACCAATATTTTTCCATTTAAATCTGTAATCTCTAACAAATAAACTCCCTTTGAGAAATCAGAGAGGTCTATCATAAATTGTTTGTTTCCTTTTTCAAATCTTTTCTCGATAGTTCTCAATTTGTCACCTTTGACTGAATACAGGTTGACCAAACCAACCATAGTATTTGCGGAAGCAAAAGATACATTGCAAACATCTATAACTGGATTAGGAAAAATTTCGAAACTATGATTCTCAACCAAGGCAATTAATAAATTAGATCCTTCATCATAGAATTTATAATCCTTGTGATTGTACAAGTGTTTTTCCTTTTCAGATTCTGAAGTATAGCTTGTAAAAAATCTTGCTCCTTGGTTGGTATTCCAATAAGCATCAT
>JBMZVD010000110.1:0-6625 GCA_049625305.1 Flavicella sp. | reverse complement strand
CATCTGAATACTTCTTAGAAAGTTCACCAAAAACACCACCATTGAGTATTTCAGTATACACTTTATCGATTGTACTTTTACCGGTATCTGTTGTATCTCGGATCATGATATGAGCTACCTCAATTTCTCCCTTTGAATCTCTTATATCGTCTACTTGAAGAATGTGATACCCAAAACGCGACCTAAAGATATTTGACACAGCTCCTTTAGGTGTATTGAAAGCAGCACTTTCAAAAGAATAAACCATTCTAAAAGCAGAAAAATAGCCCAAATCACCACCATTTACTTTTGCACTAGGATCTTCCGAATGTTTTTTAGCCACAACTGAAAAATCAGCTCCATTTAAAATTTGATTTCTCAGACTATCAATCTTTGTGTAAGCTTGAATCGTGTCTGAGCTTCCTTCAGGAACTTTAATCAATAGGTGACGAGCTTTGACTTCTTTCAAACTGCGTTGGTAAGCTTCAGCTACCAAACTATCAATCAAACTATCATCATTCAAATACGGTAATACCAATTGCTCTCTGTACTTAGCAACTTCTTTCCTGTATGAAGAAACCGTATCTAATTGTAATTCTTTAGCTTCTTCTAATTTTAGTTTGTAATCAATAAACAATTGTATATCGGCCTCAATCGATGCTTTTTGATCTGTAACTTTAACGTTGATATTCTTTCCAAAAAGTCTTTTAAATTCTGATTTGTAAACAGGTTTACCATCCAATTTAAAAAGTACTTTATCTCTTTTTTCTTGAGCAAATAGTGATCCCCCAAACAAAATTAAAAAGTAAAAAACAGTGAATTTATGATTCATACGAAAATATTTAAGTCCTTTTTCAAGACAGTTTATGTTGGTTATTTATTTGTGCGTAATATATTCTATATTAAGTAAGGGCACTGTTAATGAAATCACAAAGATATGATCCCTTCAACAACTGATACCTCCTTGTATTTTTGGATTACAGCGTCTGAATCTTTCATTCTCAATCGAATGGAAACACTTATATACTTATTGGTTCTTGAAGTTTTGGTAGTGATAACAGCTCCCTTAATATCAAAAATTTGTTTCACCTCCTCTAATTGATTTTTAGATGTAGGTACTATAAATTTATACAAATAGTCCGCTGGAAATTTTGTTGATGCATCCAAACTAATCTTTAGTTTGTCGTAAAATTCTGACTCTTTACTCATTTGTAATTGCTTTGTTTGATGTCCTAAAAAGTAGGAAATGCAAAACTACATTAATTGCACGACTTTTAAAAACGAACTAATCAGTAATTGAATGTTTTCAATGCATTAAAAATTGAAAAAAGATTTTAAAAAAACAGAAAGAAAAATACTATTTTTGCTGCATGCAAAAGAAAGTAATTATTACAGGAGGACCGAGTACTGGTAAATCCACAATTATTAAAGCACTTCAAGATAAAGGATACAGCTGTCAGGAAGAAATATCTAGAGAATTGGTATTAGAAGCCAGAAAAGAAGGGATAGAACAAATTTTCCTTACTTCACCAATCCTTTTTAGTGAAAAGCTACTCGAAAAAAGAACAGAGCAGTACTACGAGGCTTGTAAATTAGATGAAAAAGTTGTTTTCTTTGATCGGGGCATTCTCGATATTTTGGCTTACTTGGATTTTGCTAAAACCCCACACAATTTTGAATTTGAAAAGGTCATGAATGGACTAAAGATTGACCAAGTTTTCATCACCCCACCTTGGCAAGAAATTCACAAAACTGACAACGAAAGGTATGAAAGCTATGAAGAGGCTCAAGAAATCCACAAGCACCTTATGAACTCCTATAAAAAATTTGGTTTTGAGCCCGTTGAAATTCCAATTGGTACCGTTGAGGATCGCGTTGCTTTTATTCTAGAACATTCCAAATAACCTTGTTCTTTTGTACGAAAAATTGCTTAAATTACAATTGCAAAAGAAACAGTTCTGAGTACAGCGAAAGAAATACTATTAGACAAATGGGGACATACTGAATTTAGACCTCCCCAAGAAGCCATCATACATTCGGTTTTAGCTAAAAAAGACACAGTTGTGTTACTTCCAACAGGTGGTGGAAAATCTATTTGTTATCAAATACCCGCCTTGATGTTAGAAGGTACATGTCTAGTGGTATCTCCTCTACTAGCTTTGATGCAGGATCAAGTTGACAACCTCAGAAGAAAAAACATAAACGCTGTAGCGCTCAACACTCCTTTGTCTCAAGACGATATGGTGGTTCTATTTGATAACATAGAACACCGACAGATTAAATTCTTATACATATCGCCTGAAAAATTACAATCGAGATTCATACAAGAAAAAATCAAACAACTCTCTATTTCATTGATCGCAATCGATGAAGCTCATTGTATCTCTGAATGGGGCCATGATTTTAGACCTTCCTACTTACAATTGCATATTTTGAACGACATTTGTCCTAAAACACCAAAAATTGCACTGTCAGCATCCGCTACATCAAAAGTATTGAAAGATATTTCAAGACAACTAGAAATGAAATCTTCAGTCGTTTTTAAAACATCTTTTGAACGTAAAAACCTTGCCTATCAGGTCTTTGAAGTCGAAAATAAATTCACAAAAATTAAACAAATCTTTGACAAAATAAAAGCACCTGCTATTTTATATTGTCAAACTAGAAAAGACACAAAATCTATCAGTGACTTTTTAAACAAGGAGGGGTATGCGAGTACTTTTTACCATGGAGGGCTGAGTAATGAAAGTAAAAAAATCGCATACAATGAGTGGTACTCTGAACAAAAACTTATCATGGTCGCCACCAATGCATTTGGAATGGGAATAGACAAGGCAAACATTCGAGTGGTAATACATATCAAACCTCCAAATAGTATTGAAAATTATATGCAAGAGGCAGGAAGAGCCGGAAGAGACGGTTTCAAAGCTTTTGCAGTAACCCTCCTTTACAAAAACGACATAGATCTATTTTACAAAAGAATACATGAAACACAAAATAGCATTGGTTTCCTAAAAGAAACTTACAATAATTTAAACCAGTTTTTTAAGATCCCTTTAGGAGAACACACCGAAAAAGAGCACAACTTCTCAATGGAAATATTTTGTGAGAAGTATTCTGCCAATCTAGCTCAAACTTACAATGCTATACAAACACTTGAAAGACACGAAATATTAAATTTCTATCAAGGTTTTCACAAAAAAGCCAGATTGAAATTTATCACAAACAGTAATCATGTTCTCAATTATTGTGAAGAAAATCCATCAATAGACACATTGGTCAAATCAATACTGCGAACATACCCTGGGATTTTTGAAAATTTTGTTGCATTAAATGAATATGACATATGCAAACAATTGAAAACAACTAAGGAAACACTTCAATCGCAATTGTTAAAACTTGAGAATAACGGACTTTTGATTTACACTCCTCAAAATAAAAACACAAGAATTCAATTTTTAGTTCCAAGAGATGACAATCGAACCATCAATCGAATTTCAAAAAAAATAAAACAACAAGAAAATCAAAAAATTAACAAGGCACATGCAATAGCTAACTATCTTGAGAACAATAGTAAATGCAGAAGCAGACAATTACTCAAATATTTTGAAGAAACACAAACAGAGGATTGTGGTATTTGCGACATATGTTTGTCGAAAAAACATAAAAACTATGAAAAAAAGACTGTTGAAGATTCAATTTCAGCATTACTCAAAAAACACCTAGAATTAAGTTCACACGAGCTAATTGAAAAAACACACCTCCCTGATGATCAGGTTTTAAGCGTTCTTAGAAGTATGATTGAAAAAGGGACTGTACTAATAAGCGACACCAACACCTATCGTTTGGCACCTAGGTGATAAGTTACCTTGACACCCTTTAGAACCAGCTAAAGTAATTATATTTGCAAAGCTTACGAACAAAACAAAAACACATGAAGAAATTAAATATTGTATTTATGGGAACTCCTGATTTTGCAGTTGCCATTTTGGATAAAATAATAACTGAACAATACAATATTGTTGGAGTAATTACTGCACCAGACAAACCTGCTGGAAGGGGTAGAAAAATAAATCAGTCTCCTGTTAAAAAATATGCACTTGAAAAAGGCCTCAAAGTACTTCAGCCAACAAACCTTAAAGATCCTGAATTTGTAAAAGAACTCAAAACATTAAATGCAAACCTTCAGATAATCGTTGCTTTTAGAATGCTACCCAAGGTTGTATGGGACCAACCTGAATTAGGCACCTTCAATCTTCACGCATCCTTACTTCCTGATTACAGAGGAGCAGCTCCTATAAATTGGGCAATCATGAATGGAGAAACTAAAACAGGGGTGACTACGTTTTTCTTGGATGAAAAAATAGATACAGGTGCAATCATTCTTCAAAAAGAGACTGACATAGCAGTTGACGAGACTGTAGGGCAACTACACGATAGACTAATGCATCTTGGAGCAGATTTAGTAATTGAAACCCTTAAACTTGTGGCAGAAGATAAAGTAGTCACTAAGATTCAACCAGAAAAGGTCTCAAAATCTGCTTATAAAATACATACAGAAACTTGTAGAATTGACTGGAACTTACCTTTAGATACAATATATAATCATATTAGAGGACTAAATCCTTATCCTGCAGCTTGGACAGAAATTGAAAACGGAGCTACAAAAGTAAAAGTAAAACTATTCGATTGTAAAAAAGAGCTTGCCGAACACACTCATGCAAGTGGATGTATTATTACTGAAAAATCTAGCCTTAAAATTACTACCAGAGACGGCTATCTTCATGTAAATTCCCTTCAGCTATCAGGAAAAAGAAGAATGGATACCGCGAGTTTATTGAACGGATTCAAATTTGAACAAGGGGCTAAGACAACTACATAATACATATAACAAGACAAAACACAAGAAAACCGAGAGCTCTTATTAACAATTGTTAGTTATTTATTAACAAATCTTAGTATTTTTTCTGATAATACTTGCACAAGACCTTATTCCTGCTATATTTGTTTAGAAATTAAGCGGTAAAACCTTATTTAATTATTTAAACTATAAATTATGAACAAATCTGAATTAATCGATGCAATGGCTGCTGATGCAGGAATCTCAAAAGCGGCTGCTAAAGCGGCATTAGAATCATTAACTAACAATGTAACTAAATCACTTAAAAATGGTGATAAAGTAGCATTAGTAGGATGGGGAACATGGTCTGTTTCTAAAAGAGAAGCAAGAGAAGGAAGAAACCCTCAAACTGGAGCTACAATCCAAATTGCTGCTAAAAACATTGTAAAGTTTAAAGCTGGAGCTGGATTGAGCGACTCTGTAAACTAAGCAGTCTAAAAAATACAAATCAACTTCTTGGATACTTTACTGTATCCAAGAAGTTTTTTTTTTGCCAAAATTTTCCTTATATTTAATTAAAGAAAAAAATCATGGATTCAATGACTCCCTATAAAGGAAGACTTTTGATAGCAAAACCTTCCATACTAAATGATAGTTCTTTCAATCGTTCTGTTATTTTATTAACTGAACATACAGATCAAAACTCAATAGGTTTTATATTAAACAAACCTCTTAAATATTCCGTAAATGATCTTATTCCTAATGTAGACTGCGACTTTGTTGTACATGATGGCGGACCCGTAGAACAGGACAATCTTTATTTTATCCACAAAATCCCTAATCTAATTCCTAATAGCATTGAAGTAAGTAACGGGATTTATTGGGGTGGAAATTTCAATTCATTGATAAACTTACTCAATCAGAAAAAAATTGATAGCAATTCTATTCGTTTTTTTCTTGGATATTCAGGGTGGGCATCCAATCAACTGATTGATGAAATGACAACCAAATCGTGGTTTTGTATCGAAAACAATTACGCAAACATACTCACAGCTGACAACAATTCTTTTTGGAAAAACCACTTACTAAAAATCGGTGGCAAGTACAGACTATGGGCAAATGCACCTTCTGACCCTAAGCTCAATTAACTACACCTCTAAACTATTGAAATTACGCAATATATCTGCCCCCACTTGTGTAGAAAATTTCTTTTTTCTGTAGTTAGTAACCGATTGAAGTCCCATAACTGCATTTGATAAAAAAACCTCGTCGGCTTTCATAAGATCAAAGGGAGAAATATTACATTCTTCAATTGTATAACTATCACTTTTTTCCAACATTTCTATAATTTTCTTACGTGCGATCCCTTTGATACAACCAGAGGATAATTCTGGAGTTTTTATGTGATTTCCCTTTACGAGGAAAATATTTGCGTTGCAAGCCTCAACAACTTGTTTCTTCTCGTTTATCAATATACAATTATCCAAATCATTTTCTTTGGCATAAATACTAGATAGCACATTTAACAGTCGATTGGAAGACTTTAGGGTAGAAAGTAGACCGGAACACACATAATGATCTTTAAAAAGATCAACTTCATAGTTTTCTTTTACCGAAACTTTCCCTTCTATTGCTTCCAGAATAAATGAAACATCGTTAGTTGCAGGAGTATATAGACCTCCTTCATTTCTATATACTGTACATTTAACTTTCAAAATTGAAGCTCTATCTGTGGTATCCAAAAGTTTCTCTATTTGGTCCATCATATAATCATAGGTGAATGTCATAGGAATTTGCATGCGGATC
>JBMZVD010000109.1:0-6673 GCA_049625305.1 Flavicella sp. | reverse complement strand
GGGTTAAAAAACGGACAATTATTAGTCAATCGTCCTGTATCTGGTGCTTTTGAAGGCATGCAAGTAAAATTATTCGATAAAAATTAATTTTTTTAAGTACTCCAATTAGACACTTTCTACAATGAAAAAAATCATATCGTATTTTATTAAATACCCCGTAGCAGTAAACGTTATTATTTTAGCTTTTGTCGTTTTGGGAATTTTGGGTGGCTTGGGCTTGAAATCCTCATTTTTTCCATTGACAAAAACTAAGTTTATATCCATTAATGTTGCCTATCCAGGAGCCTCACCTCAAGAAATGGAGGAGGGGATTACCTTGCGAATAGAGGAAAATTTAAAAGGTTTGATGGGGGTGGAGCGCGTTACTTCAGTTTCAAGTGAAAGTAGTGCGCGAATCACCATTGAAAAAATCAAAGATTATGACATTGATGTCTTGTTGGCAGATGTTAAAAATGCAGTTAACAAAGTACCAAACTTTCCCTCGGGAATGGAACCTCCTGTGATTGCTAAAAACGATGGAATCCGTGAAACTGTAAGTTTTATCATATCAGGTGAAGACGCTACCCTAAAAGCATTAAAGTCAGAAGCGAGATCTATTGAAGAAGAAATTCTGGCCATGCCGGGAATATCACAAGTTGCCATTTATGGTTTTCCAGCCGAAGAAATCGAGATTGCAGTCCGTGAAAACGATTTGCGTAGTTATCAAATGAGTTTTCAACAGTTGGCCAATGCTGTTTCTAAGGATAAGTTATTGACCTCTGGAGGGGCTGTAAAAACAGACGAAGAACAGTATTTGATTCGTGCCAAAAACCGTGCTTATTATGCAGAAGATATGCAAGACATCGTGGTACGTGCCACTCCACAAGGAGGTATCGTACGTTTGAGAGATGTTGCAGATGTTACCGATCGTTGGAACGAATCGCCATTTCGCACCTATTACAACGGTAAACCCTCTGTTCGTATTCAAGTTAACAACACCAACAGTGAAGATTTACTGTCTACTGCTGAAAAGGTGCGTGCTTATATTAAAACTTACAATGAGACACACGATGCGTTTGAATTAAAAATAGCTCGTGACGCGTCGATAACGTTGCGTCAGCGTACCGAACTTTTGTTTAAAAACGCTTGGCAAGGGATGTTGTTGGTATTGTTGTTTTTATCCTTGTTCTTACGTCCTCGTTTGGCTTTTTGGGTAGCTGCCGGTCTACCTGTTGCCTTTTTAGGGATGTTTATGTTGGCAGGTTATTTCAATGTCACCATCAATGTATTGTCTCTGTTTGGTATGATCATCGTGATTGGAATACTGGTAGACGATGGTATTGTGATTTCAGAAAACATCTACCACCATTATGAAGACGGAAAAACACCTATACGTGCTGCTATTGATGGAACTCTTGAGGTAGTAGGTCCTATTTTGTCTGCCATTTTAACCACTATATTGGCATTTGCAATATTCTTTTTTATCGATGGGAATATCGGAGAGTATTTTGGAGAGGTAGCCACGATTGTCACACTGACATTGTTGGTTTCTTTGGTAGAAGCTTTGATTATATTACCTGCGCATGTTGCACATTCAAGAGCATTAGATCGCGAGCAAAAATTGTACAAGTTCAATTTGTATGCTGAAAAGTTAATGGACTTTATGCGTGACCGTCTCTACGCACCTGCATTGCGTTTTGTACTGCGTTATCCCTTGTATGGAGTTGCCATACCCTTAGGTTTGTTTTTGATTACGTTAGGAGGTGTGCAAGGGGGTATTATAAAAGTGACCTTTTTTCCATCTATAGCCAGTGACCGAGTGGTGGTCAATTTGAAAATGCCACAAGGGACCAATGAGAAAATTACAGACTCTATCATAAGCATGATTGAAGCCAAAGCTTGGAAGGTAGGTGCAGATTTTACAGAGAGACAATCGGGAAATCTTCCGGTTATTGACAATATTATCAAACGCATTGGATCCGGAACATCGAACGCACGTTTGCGTATCAATCTATTGCCTGGTGACAAACGAGATTTTCCTTCTCGTGATGTCGCCAATGCTATTCGTGACGAAGTAGGAGAGGTCTATGGTGCTGAAAATGTGACCTTCGGTTCAGGGGGGAATTTTGGTGGAAGTCCAGTCTCTGTGTCGCTTTTGAGTAACAATATCAAAGAACTCAAGGAAGCAAAGAAAATTTTAAAAGAGGAATTGTCAAAAAATCCTGTCTTAAAAGATGTTTTGGACAACGATCCACAAGGAATCAAAGAAATCAAAGTAAAATTAAACGACAAGGCTTATTTCCTTGGGTTGACTTTACGCGATGTGATGGGACAAGTTCGTACCGGATTTTTTGGTTTTCAAGTACAACGATTTTTAAGAGGTAGGGATGAAATACGCGTGTGGGTACGCTATCCTTTGGAAGAACGTTCGTCGATGAGAAATCTTGACAACATGCGTATCAATACACCCCTAGGAACTTCCGTTGCTTTTTCAGAGATTGCCACCTATACAATTGAACGCGGGGAAGTTTCCATCAATCACCTCAATGGTAAACGAGAAATTAAGGTGGATGCAGATATGGCAGATGCTAAGGCTTCTGCTACGGATGTGCTTCAAGATATTCGTACGCGTATCATGCCAGAAATCCAAGCCCAATACCCATCGGTAACGGCTTCTTATGAAGGACAAAACCGAGAAGCTTCAAAGGTTACAGGTTCACTACCACGGGTTGGAGGGGTTATTTTATTACTGATTTATATCGTTATTGTATTTACATTCCGTTCGTATGGACAGCCTTTTATATTGTTGTTGATGGTGCCGTTTAGCTTTGTTGGTATTGGTTGGGGACACTGGATTCATGGGTTTTCTGTAAATGTACTTTCCTTGTTGGGTATCATTGCTTTGATCGGAATCATGGTCAATGATGGTTTGGTCTTAATCAGTAAATTCAATGGTTTTTTGAAAAAAGGAATGACCTTTGACGAAGCTTTGTACGAAGCAGGACGCTCTCGATTTAGAGCGATTTTCTTGACGACGATTACCACGGTAGCAGGTTTGACACCGCTCATTTTTGAAACCAGCAGACAGGCGCAATTTTTAATACCAATGGCCATATCAATTGCCTATGGAATTGTGGTTGCTACATTTTTGACCTTGTTGACCCTGCCTATTTTACTATCTGCGTTCAATTTGATGAAAGTATATATCATTTGGTTGTGGGAAGGAAAAAAACCATCGCGAGAGTCGGTTGAAAGAGCCGTTAAAGAATTGGAAGTTGAAACAGAAGAAATAAAGAATTTATAATACCCATGAAAAGAGTTATTTCAATCATTCTATGTGTTTTATTACTGAGTACAGCAAAGACATTTGCACAGCAGGTTTTGACCAAAGAACAGGCAATTGCCATTGCTTTGGAAAACAATTACGACATCGTTTTGAGTAAAAAAAACTTAGAAATAGCAAAAAATAATGCTGATTTTTTGAACAGTGGTTATTTGCCAACTGTGTTTTCTAGAGCCAATGCAACCTACAATTCTAACGATTCTGAAGTAGAATTTGAAAGTGGTGACACGCGTTCAGTCTCTGGAGCCGAGTCAGAAAATTACAGCGCATCTATAGGTGTCAATTATATCTTATTCAATGGTTTGGGAAGGTATTACACTCACAAGCGTTTGAAAGAAGTGTACAATATCAGTTCGCTACAAGCAAGAGCTGTCCTAGAAAACACAATGCTGACCTTGTTTCAAGCTTATTATGAAGTGGCTCGCTTGTATGAAAATGTGGCCCAGCGAAAAGCAACTTTAGCCATTTCAAAAATGCGTTATCAACGAAGTAATTACGAGTTAGCATACGGACAAAATAACAAATTATCCGTCTTGAATGCCAAGGTAGATGTGAGCAACGATAGTATTGCATATTTGACAGCTGAACGCGAATTAGAAAATGCCACAAGAGATTTGAATCTTGTGATGGGAAGGGATGTAGATACAGAGTTTCGTGTTACAACAGATGTGCTTTATGCAGCTGATTTGAATTTAGCAACATTATTGCAACAAGCAAAAGCTCAAAACGTAAACTATTTACAAGCAGAAAAGAATGTGAATTTAGGTGTTTTAGATAGGAAAATAGCAAGAGCTCCTTGGATGCCACAGGTCAGTTTGACAAGTTCTTATGCTTGGTCGCAACGTGTCAATGATGCAACCACACCGTTTAGTCCAATTTCCAATTCGCAAAATGGTATCAATGCAGGCATCACTTTGAATTGGGACTTATTCGATGGCGGTAGCACTCAAACCCGTATGCGCAACGCTCAAATAACCGAAGATCGTCAAAAAATAGCCAAAGTACAGCAGTGGCAAACATTGCAAAGAGACCTCAAAAACGCCTGGTCACTTTATAAAAATGCGTTATTTACTTTGCAAGTTCAAGAAGACAATGTCAAAACGAGTACTCTAAACTTCGAACGTTCTGAAGAATATTACAAATTGGGTCAATTGACCAATATTGATTTTAGAACTGCTCAAAACAATTTACTCAATGTCGAATTGAATTATAGCACTGCAAAATACAATGCTAAAAATGCTGAGTTACGTTTGCTGCAACTCTCAGGCACACTGTTATCAGAAAATAATTGGTAGTTTTGTATCATGGGTAAAAAGGGCAAAGAGAAAAACACCAAAAACAAGGCAAAGCACAGCAAGTTGATGGATCGCAAAAAGAACAAGTTGCGAGAAGACAAGAAGCAACATGAGTTGCGTTTGAAAGCATTGGTTCGCAAACATCAGGAACAACTTAAAAAGCAAGCTGCAGATGGGGAGTCCTAACAATCCATGTGCTTGTGGAAGTGGATTGTCATATATGGTATGTTGCCATCCTATACACAATTCTCATGCTATGGCAACCACTGCTGAAGCTTTAATGCGCTCTAGGTATACGGCATTTACCAAAGCCATGGGGGATTATTTGATAAATACACAACACAAAAGCACTCGTAAGCCAAAAGAAAAGTCCGAGATCGTCTCTTGGGCTCGTTCTGTCAATTGGATACGTTTGGAGGTGTTGTCTTCAACGAAAGGAACTGATAATGACATTGAAGGAACCGTTTCCTTTGCAGCCTATTTTTACGAGTGCGGTCAAGTTCAGGTCATCAAAGAAAACTCCTATTTTGTTAAAGAAAATGGGTATTGGTATTATGTAGGACCAGTTTCAATATAGGTATCTAGAAATACGTTCCTAGTCCAAGAGAAAGTTGGTTGAAGTGTGTTCCATTGATATTTACATGATTGTATCCAGTTGTTAGAAACAATTTGTTACGGTGCCATTTTAGTTTGGCATCGAATTGATTGACAGGATTTACATCAATAACAGAACCCGTAAACACTGTTTCAAAACTCAATGGTTTTTTGAGAAAAAGTCGCATCCCAAAATTGTATGCAAAACCATACGTATCCACTTCTTCACCTACATATCTTGCACCCAATCCATACCATACACTTATTTTTGGGGTGCGTATACGGTAGTAGTTGGCCATTACAGTATATTGTCTGTAGTTTGTTTTTCCACCACGAAACAATTTTTCATTCATGTATAAAAAATCTCCCGTCAAGCTAATACGTTTTGCAAAATTCAATTCTCCTTTTAGGTAATTCCCTTTGATTGTACTGCTCGTCAAATAGTTGTTTTCAATGGCGAATCGTGCTGTTTTTTCTGTATTATAAAAGTCAAAATCACCTTGTTGCCCTTCAGCATAAGGATAGGTTGTAAGACCAGCTTTGCTGTGACGCGACATCCTCTCGCCATATGCTTCAAATAACATTCCTCGAACCATACCCCAAGTAACTTGGTATAATATATCTTCTATAAAATTAGAAGCAAAGGAGGTCTGGTATGAATCGTACCTATCGTAATTTCTATTAGATTTACTATCGCTACTTCCTCTTTTTCCCCCTTGTGAACGCGGACTTGATTTACTAATAGACTCTTTGGCACTTTGCAGTTTGTTTTGTCCAAATGAAGCTGTGGTAAGTAAAAATGCTAGAAAAAAAATATGAATTGAATGCATCGTTTTTTTGTTTTAACATTATGGTTCATAAATCATGCCATACCAAGAAAAATAAAGAGACTTAGTACTGATTATTGATTGTTTTGTACATGTTTGATTCTCCAATGCATCCAAAAAATGACGAGAGTATGTGGAACCGTTACTACAAACAGAATGGCAAACAGCACAGCGTCAAACAATTGACTCTCTTTGAAATAGAAATAAATGCCCATTAGGAATAGTAGGCTAATGCCCCAAAATAAAAGCGATTTTTTCAAATAAGACAGGGTAGAATAGAGGCTTGTATTCCCATAGAGATAAGAAATCTGATCTTTGATTGAGGGGACACTATGCCAAATGATAAAGTAAACCGCAAAAGCAATAATGAGTGGAGCTGCCCAAAAGAACACAAAAAGTACTGATAGATACAATAATTCTTTAAACATCCATGCCATCTGATCTTTTTCATTGCTGTGAATAAATAAAAGCAAAAGCAAGGGGACTCCAGAAAGCAAAGTGAGTACTGTTAAACTGTTTTTGGAAAGACTCACAGCAAACATGCTTTGCAGCAGAACTTGTACTTCTTCGTAATTGGTGTAAAAAAGTATGCAAAATAGGAACACTCCATAGGCAAGATATAGGGAGTATTTTAT
>JBMZVD010000108.1:0-6684 GCA_049625305.1 Flavicella sp. | reverse complement strand
GGTAGGCCTTTTACAACTAATAGGTCATTTTAAAATTTCGTTTTTGTGTGTTATTGTTGTCTTTAAAATATAAAATACTTGTTGTGTTCTAAAAAAGGAATTTCTTTTTCTTCCACAATAATAATATCCCGTATTGGTAACCTGTTTGTCACTAAATACCCTACTTGAATAAAGTGCTAAGCTTCGTAATACCGCCGTTTTTGATGTGTATTTTAAGAAGGATTTTAGAAAGGCAATTAGTCTTTTTCTTTAAACTGAAGGGCTGCAGAATTGACACAAAATCGTTTTCCTGTTGTGGCTTTGGGGCCATCGTTAAAAAGATGTCCTAGGTGTCCATCACAGTTGGCACATAGGATTTCTGTTCTTTTCATCCCGAAGCTAAAATCAGAGTTGGTATAGATGTTATCAGCGATAGATTTATCAAAGGCCGGCCAGCCACAATGAGAATCATATTTGTTTGTGGATTCAAAAAGTTCCGTATTACACGCTTTACAAACATATGTGCCCTCTTCAAAATGCTTGTCATATTTTCCTGTAAAGGGTCTTTCAGTACCCTTTTTTCTCATGATTTTAAATACATCTGGACTCAAAATTTCTCTCCATTCGGCTTCTGTTTTAATCACTTTAGTTTGTTTTTTTAGTTCTTGTCCTCTTACTTGGTACAGGGTTATTGTGATCAATATAAATGAGGCAATTGTAATTTTGAATAAGGTCATATTTTTAGTATTTTTAAAGTAGTCGTGTTTTTTTGTTTCTGCTTACACAATTATTACGGTTCGGTTTTAGAAATGTATTTGGTGTTTGTAGAATGAATTCTATATTTGCTCAACTTTAACTTTATTCCATCCTATGAGATATATTTTTTCTTTTGTAGTTCTTACTTTTTTCATGCAAAGTTGTTCAACTGTTCCAATCACGGGTAGAAAACGTTTAAATTTTGTGAGTGACGCACAAGTTTTGCCTATGAGTTTTGCCCAATACAAAAGATTTTTAAGTGAAAATCCATTATCAGATGACTTGGAAAAGACAAGAGAGATTAGGCAAATTGGAGAAAATATTTCTACAGCAGTAACTAAGTTTATGCGTAGTAACCATATGGGAGAAGAGGCAGATAATTACCAATGGGAATTCAATTTGATAAAAGATGAAACTATGAATGCTTGGTGTATGCCTGGGGGGAAAGTTGTGTTTTATACTGGTATTTTACCTGTCGCAAAAAATACAGATGGTATCGCAGCGATTATGGGGCATGAAGTTGCGCATGCATTTGCAAAGCACGGTCAAGAGCGCATGTCTTCAGCGCAATTACAACAAATTGGTGCAGTGGCAGTACAAGCGGGTACATCTGAAAAAGATGAAGAGTCAAGAGAGTTGTGGAATTTGGCTTACGGTATTGGTTCTCAATTGGGTATGATGAGTTATAGCAGACAACATGAAACTGAAGCGGATAAACTGGGAATGGTTTTTATGATCATGGCGGGTTATAATCCAGAAGAAGCTATCAATGTTTGGATTCGTATGTCGGAGTTGAGTAAAGGGCAATCTCCTCCAGAATTTTTAAGTACGCATCCTTCCAACCAAACTAGAATTGCCAACCTAAGATCTTTTTTACCAGAAGCAAAGCGATTGGCAACTCGTTACCAATAATTTATATTTTTATTTCATCGCTATTGATGAAGTAATTTTCGTCAATACTGAAACTGTCAATTTTTTTAGTTGAACTGTAGTTTTGCCACTTTTCTAAAGGATTTAGTTTGGTGTTTTTTCCATTGATAATAACTTCTATAGGCATATCAAAACCTGTGACACAGTTTTCCCATCGATACTGTAAATTTGATCCTTCTATTTTGTAAGTTAAGGAAGGTATTTGTGTGGTTCTCAAATATTGATCGTATACTTTGGAAAAATTTATTTTCGTGAAATTATTGATGAAATTCTGAACTTGTTCTGAGGAGACTGATTGGTGAAAAAAATGACTGTTCAATGCTCTCAATAGCAATCGAAATTGTGCGTCATTGTCTACAATGTGTCTTATGGTGTGCAACATATTGGCACCTTTAAAGTACATATCTGAAGATCCTTCGTCATTAACATCGTACTTTCCTATGATAGGGATGTCATTTTGAATTCTGTTACGCAGTCCAATGGTATACTCTTGTCCTGCTTTTTTTCCGTAGAAATATTCAACAAACAAAGCCTCTGAATAGTTGGTGAAACTCTCATGAACCCACATGTCTGCGATGTCTCTATTGGTAATGTTGTTGGCAAACCATTCGTGACCTGTTTCATGCACAATGATAAAGTCAAACTTTAATCCCCATCCAGTATCACTTAGATCTCCACCTAAATACCCGTTTTTATAGCGATTTCCATACGCTACTGCACTCTGATGCTCCATTCCTAAATAGGGAACTTCGATCAATTTAAAACTGTCTTCGTAAAAAGGATAGGGGCCGAACCAATGTTCCAAAGCTTCCAATGTTCTATGAGCTTCTTTGAAATGAACTTTGGCTTTTTCTAAGTTTTGTTTGAGTACATAATAGGAGCAATCTAGGTTTCCCTTTTCCCCTTTGAAAACATCTTTAAAAGAAACGTAGTTACCAATTGATAAACTGACACCGTAATTGTTTATTGGGTTGGTGACACGCCAATGAAAGGTTTTCGTCTTTTGTTTTTGATTGTGTTTTTCCTCAATAAGTCTTCCGTTGCCTACAGCTACTAAATGATTAGGTACAGTAAAGAATTGGTCCATCCCAAAATCAGGTTCGTCGTACATATGTTCTTTACAGGGCCACCAAACACTAGCTCCTTGTCCTTGGCAACTCGTTCCGATAAAATCATAGCCATATGAATCTTTGTTCCAAGTAAAACCTGCTTCCCATGGAGGACGATTGCTTTTCAAGGGTGTACCTTCGTAGTGTACTGTTATTTTTTCAGTAGCTCCTATAACTTGAGGTTTTGTAAGTTTTATATAGTGTACAGCACCTAGTTTTTCAAAATCTAGCGTTATGTTGTCTTGTGTAACTTTAGTGATCCTTAGTGGACTTTGTAAATCAATCTGAATACGATTGTATGCATTGAGAACTTTATAAGTGATGGTGTTGGTTCCAGAAATGTACTTTTTTTGTGGTTCTATGCGAATTGCAAGATTGTATTTCTGAAGGTCCCACCAACTTCTTTCTTTGGTAATACTTCCCCTCAGGGTGTCTTGTTGGGTGAATACTTTGTTTTTTTGGGAATATATGTTTGATGTAATGCCAATCAAAAATAATAGAAACACGATTTTTTTACACATAAAACTTTTTTTGGGGGATATAAATTTAATGGAAAGGTATAAAAAAAGACCGATTGACAAACAATCGATCTTTTAGTGTTTTTAGCTTGTTTATCTGTGATACGATCACTGATATAAAACTTTAAAATTGTTCTCTACCAGAAAAGTGGAAAGCACTTTCAATAGCAGCATTTTCGTCTGAATCAGAACCGTGTACTGCATTTTCACCTACTGAATCAGCAAACAATTTACGGATAGTTCCTTCAGCAGCTTCCGCAGGATTTGTTGCTCCAATCAATGCTCTAAAATCTTCCACAGCATTTTCTTTTTCAAGAATGGCTGCAACAATAGGTCCTCTAGTCATAAATTCAACCAATTCACCGAAAAAAGGTCTTTCACTGTGAACAGCGTAAAAAGCCTCTGCATCTCTTTTGGTCATATGAGTTAATTTCATCGCTACGATTCTAAAACCAGAAGCGTTGATTTTGTCTAAGATGGCCCCAATGTTACCTTTTTCAACTGAATCAGGTTTTAACATTGTAAAAGTTCTATTTGTTTTCATTTGTTCTCTAACTTTTTGATAAATTTTTTGCAAATATAATTTTTTTCTTTTAAAAGTGTAATTTATGAGAACGAATTCCTGTTTTTTTATTTTTTTTAAAAAATTAAATTGTTCTAGCTATATAGGTATGTTTTAACGTTTATTTAGAATTTTGATATCCTTTTTCTTTCTTTTAATATTGTATATTCGCAACTTATGAACACAGAAAAATTTGAAGCTCTAAAGGAGTTGTTGTCTAGCCCCAAAAAGATTGTTTTGGTTGCACATAAAAATCCTGACGGTGATGCTATTGGATCTACATTGGCCTTACAGCATTTTTTCAAAAAGAAAGGACATACTACTCAAACTGTTTTACCAAATGATATTCCTGGGTTTTTACAATGGTTGCCAGGAATCGATTCTATTTACAGGTATGACAAGCAAAACAAGCAATCTATTAGGTCTATTGAAAATGCAGATATTGTATTTGTACTAGATTTCAATGCTTTCCATAGAGTCGGTGAACCGATGGAAAAGGTGTTGGCCACTTACAAAGGTACATTTGTGATGATAGATCACCACCAACAGCCTGATCCTATCTCAGAATTTATTTATTCTGATACTTCTATATGCTCTACTTGCCAGATGGTTTATCATTTTATCGAGAGACTAGGGGAGACTTCCTCTATAGATGAAACTATTGCAACCTGCTTGTACACTGGTATAATGACAGATACAGGTTCCTTTCGGTTTTCATCAACTACTAGTACAACACACAAAGTAATATCTGATTTGATAGATAAAGGGGCAAAAAATTCAGACATACACGAACGAGTTTTCAATGCTAGTACTTTGAGTCGTTTACAATTATTGGGGACAGCACTTAGTAATTTAAAAGTAATTCCTGAATATTGTACTGCTTACATAACTCTTTCTCAGGAAGAATTAGAACGAAATGACTATCAAAAAGGAGATACAGAGGGCTTGGTAAATTATGGTCTTTCTATCAAAGGAGTACATTTTGCTGTGATTTTCATTGAAGATGTAGAGCAAAAAATCATAAAGATTAGTTTCCGTTCCAAAGGTACGTTTTCTGTTAATCAATTCTCTAGAAACCATTTTAACGGGGGAGGTCATGATAACGCTGCTGGTGGAAAATCTCAAGATTCACTCCCAAAAACTGTAGATACATTTGTGAATTTAATACCTCAATACAAACATGAAATTCAGAATTCTTATAAAAGTTAGTCTTTTTTTAGTCGTGCTTTTTTTTACTTTAGTTTCATGTGATAGTAATGAAGCTAGAAAGCCAATTCAAAGAAAAGGAGGTGCTTCATTGAAAAAGAGTGTTGATGTCAACAAGGTTCTCTTTGAGAAGGAGCAAAATGCAATGAGAGATTTCATGCGATTAGATTCGCTTCATATTTACCAAGATTCCGGTAAAGGCTTTTGGTATACCCTTCTTCAAAAAAGTTCAGCGATTACTAAAACACCTGTCAAAGGGGATGTTATACAATTTGAACAAGAGATATTGTCCTTAAATGGAAAGGTTATTTACAGCAAAGAAGAATTAGGGATTCAGACTTATGTGGTTGACAAAGAGCACGTAGTAAAAGGAGTCAAAGAAGGAGTGAAATTAATGCGAGAAAATGAAGAGTTTAAATTTATTTTTTCTTCTTTTGTAGCCTTTCGAATGAATGGAGATGAAGCTCAAAGAGTAGGGGTAAATGAGCCTATCGTGAGTATTATTAAGTTATTAAAAATCAATTAATATTAACTAAAACAAAAAAACAATGAAATTTTCAACACTTGCAAATTTGAGTTTTGCTGCCGCAGTTTTGGCACTTAATTCATGCAACAAACAACAAAGACAAAGTTCTCTTAATACAGAAATCGATTCTGTGAGTTATGCTTTAGGTCTAGACATGGCCAATAAAATAGAGTTGAATTTTAAAGAAGCTAACGATGCAGCTTTTGTAAAAGGATATGAAGATGCAGCGGACACTTCTAGTGTGGCTATAAAAGTAGAAGAATTGGACGGGATTTTGAGAACTTTTTTTCAAAAGAAGCAACAAGAAGCTATGATGAAAGTCCAAGACACTACCGGAACTGTTGAAGAAACTGTTTTGAATACAAACAAAACAGCGAGTTTGTTGACAGAGGTGGATTCTGTGAGTTATGCATTAGGATTGGATATGGCAGTAAAAATGAAACCAAACTTTGAAGAGATTAACAATGCTTTGTTTGTTCAAGGGTATCAAGAATTAGCAGATTCTACAAACGTTTTGTTGGAGATAAAGGACCTAGACGGTATTTTAAGAACTTTCTTTATGGCAAGACAGCAGAAGAAAATGGAAGAGCAAGCCAAAAAAGCAGAAGAGCAAGCTTTGAAAGATTTTGGTCATATCAAAGAAGAAGGATTAAAATTTCTAGAAGAAAATAAAGCTAAAGAAGGAGTACAAGTGACTGCTAGTGGTTTGCAGTACCTTGTGTTAAAAGAAGGAAATGACACGAAACCAGCTGCCACTGATAATGTAACAGTACACTACCACGGTACGACTCCTGATGGGACAATTTTTGATAGTTCTGTAGACAGAGGTGAGCCAGCTTCATTTGGATTGAATCAAGTGATCAAAGGATGGACAGAAGGTTTGCAATTGATGGGTGAAGGAGCAAAATATAAATTCTTTATTCCTCAAGAATTGGCTTATGGAGCAAATCCAAGAGGTGGAACTATCAAGCCTTTTATGCCTTTGGTTTTTGAAGTTGAATTGATCAAGGTAAACAAATAATACCCAATAAAATTATTTAAATTTTCTTTTCTGTGTTATTGCATTCTTTATTTCTATATTATCTCGGGTGTGAAATA
>JBMZVD010000107.1:0-6794 GCA_049625305.1 Flavicella sp. | reverse complement strand
CTATTATTTTATACGATTATGTGATTTTTGTTTTATTCTAGTAGGTTTATTATCAGTAGTTTTAAAACTATTAAACTTAAAATTATATAGCTTTTGAAATTTACTTTTTATTCACTCAATACCTCAGTGTTTCTGAACCGCAGACTCATTGTACTCCTGTTTTTAGCTTTTGGTTTACAAACCTTATTAAAAGCAGCAGAGAAGAAATTATATTTGACTTCATCTACCACAACTTATTATATAGCATTGGATGGTAGTGACAATAATGATGGCAGCATTACCCGGCCTTGGAAAAATTTAAAATATGCTTTTGACAAGGTTAAAGGAGGGGATACTATTCTTTTCCGTGAAGGTGTATATCACACTTCTTCAACAATTAAAAATTTTAAAACAAAAAATGGTCTATCAATTACAATTTCAGCATTTCCAGGAGAAAAAGTTGTTTTTGACGGTACTTCTGTAATTGATGCCAATTGGTCTTTTTGGAAGAATGGAATTTACCGAACAAAAGTCAAACATAAATTTTGGCAATTGTTCATAGACGATGCTTATGCAGACATGGCTCGATGGCCTAATACCTCTTTTGAAAAGGATAGTATATGGAGAATGACTCGATCTATGCGTGGTTCAGACGGTGGTTTTAGAAGAGAAAAATATACAGGTAAGAGTAGGTATGGACTTATGTACGATGCTGCTTTTAAATCAAAAAAAGCTGCTATTTTTAATGAAGGAGATAGTCGTTATGATGTGTTAAAAGAGCAACAATCATTAGCTGAGAGTGGTATTGATTTTACAGGGGCTTATGCTGTATTGAACATTGGAAATTGGTTGACTTGGACACGTCAAATTACCGCACATAAGCCAGGACAATCCTTTTTTAACTATGATACAACAGGTATCAAAGAAAAAGAATTAAAAAGCCATGGCGCATATTATATTTACGGTCTTCAAGCTTTGGATAAAGTGAATGAATGGTGGTATGATAAAAATGACAAATATTTGTATTACAAACCTAGTTCTAAGCAAGATTTACAAACAAAGGTTTTTAGAGGACGCACTCAAAATTTTGCTTTACAAATAGAAAAGTCTAGCAACATTACAATTGATAATATCGATTTTTTTGCAACTGGATTTTTTGTAAAAGATTCCGATAATATTCGATTTGAAAATTGTAATTTAAAATATACTAGCGCAAATAAATTTGTACTAGGTATTACAAATTGGTTCACTGCGTTCAATCGAAATCGTTCTGACGATAACCTTGCAACATCAATCTTTAGAGGAAACAATTGTGCTTTTATAAATTGCACAGTATACCGATCCAATGCGCCGGTTTACCTTACTGGAAATGCTATGAAAATAGAAAATTGTTTATTTGATGGAATAGAATGGGATGTCAATTCAAATGGAGCATCAGGATCCGTTCTTATAGGTGCCAATAGTACCATGGAGCGTTGTACATTGATACGCGCTGGTAATTCCGAAGGAATTCGTCCAATGAGATCTGGTGTCACTCTTCGTTTGAATAGAATTGTTGATGTAGGAAACTTACAACACGATGGTGCTGGAATTAACGTAGGAACAAAGCATCAAAAAAACGCTTTGATAGAAAATAATTGGGTACACGATTCTAACCGTCAAGGGGTTCGTTTTGACTATCATGGAACAGGAGTTTTTATGCCTAATGGAGCAGTATACGGTGATGGAATCTATCGAAATAATGTTACCTGGAATACTCAACCCAACCAAGTAAAAGGAGACCGTCACTTGATACTCAATAATACAGTTGTAAACTGTAATAGCTATAAAAATCCTTTTGAAGAGCAATTTAATATGAGCATTCATGGATTTAAAGCCATGCATGAAATTGAAGCCAACGCTCATAGTATCACGCGAAACAATTTAGCGAAATTGACGCATAGAAGTTGGAACTTAAAACTAAAAGGAGAAAATAAAGAGTTTAGAATTCGTAAAGATGGTTACAAACAGCCTAAGGCACAGGTTCTTCCTGGAATAAATGATCATAATACAGATACTTCAGGTGCTGCATTTTTGTACTTAAGGGATCCGAACAATTTGGATTTTAGACCTAAAAAAGAGAGTCCTATTGTAGACGCAGGAGCTATTGTTTCAGAATCAGAAATTCCTAGTAGTGAGTATGTATATACAGCGATGCCATTTGAAGGGGCTGCACCGGATATAGGAGCCTACGAATATGGTGCTGACTCTTATTGGATTCCTGGCCGACAAGAGGTGATTGCCACTGTTCCAATTCCATTGAACGAAACTAAGACTGCTAAAAAAGATGCTGATTTAATTTTCTTAGGAGCTAAGGATGCTGACAAACATTACGTGTATTTCGGAACAGATAAAGAATCACTCAAAAAAGTGACTACTTTAAAAGGAGGTAAAAATATATACAGTCCCAAAAAACTTAGGGAAGGTACAACTTACTATTGGAGAGTAGATGCTAAAATTGGTGAAAAAGTAACTAAAGGTACTGTTTGGAAGTTTACTGTTGCGGCAGAAACGGACTTTTAGTATTTCTGAAATCAGCTATAAAGAAAACCTCAAATACTTTGTATTTGAGGTTTTTTGATGTTTGGTACGTATAACAATACGGATTGTTGTTTTCTATATTATTTATTTTAATTCACCTTTAGATACTTTCTATAATATAAGCAACTGTTTGTTGATAACAGTGTTTTTTTCAGTCAATAGTTGTATGATATAAGCACCTTGTTTTAGCTTGTCTGTTGCAATGGTTTTATGGTCTCCAGATTGGATATGAAGCAATTTCCCATATGTATTGAACACGGAAATCTTTGAGATTGTACCCGGATAACTAATTTTTACGTCAACACCTTTTGAAACTGGTTGAGGATATAGTTTGAGTACTGTTAATTCTTGTAAGCCCTGATTGTAAGAGGCAGTTGAAGAGGGCCACTGCCAAGGATAGGTTGCAGTATCAAAATCATCAGATACACCTGGTATCCATTTATTACCGTCATATTCATAAGCACCTCTATCGGGTGAATTGACAGCGTTGGCAGTTATGTCTTTTTCTATGCTGCTAAATACAGTAGTTGCAATTTCGATTCCTGTATCTACTAATTCCGAATCATTGATAGGTCTAAAGTCATATAAATCTCTATTTGATAAGACTAGGGAGTTGTTGTAGACAATATCGGTTTTTGTCAATAAGTTTCTGACGGAGATATCTTTTGAGTTATTGGAGCTCGTACCTGGAATTGCTTCGTTTTTACTTCTATGACTTGACAGCACATCTACCGCATTGTTTCTTGTATGAGTCAGTGAGTTTGTGAATTTTTCGACACCATTTTCTGTGTAGAATTCTTTTAAGATGATGATGTCATTTTTAAAATTATCAAAAGCTGTATTGTTGTAAATTTCTTGTGAATTTCCTTTGATCATCATACCGCCAGAGTTCCAAAATACGTTATGGTGTACCAAGCCATTTTTTCCTGCTTTTTCAGATTCTCCAATTACAGCATCAAATCGTATGGCGTACTTTGAAATGTCGTGTATCCAATTGTAGGCAGTTTCAGATCCTTCTACATTATTTTTAGTAATTTGAACTACAGCACCATCACTTTGTCCAAGTCCAGTTTTAGAAATGTCATTGTGTGTAATGATTGATTTTCCACCAAAAACCAATGTCTCAGATGCTCCAGTTGTGTGTACTGTATTGTAAGTGAACTTGTGGTCATTGCCTATTGCATAGATAGAATTTCCAATCCCTTGAATATTTGCACAACTATAGTCAATGTGGTGAAAATAGTTATTGGTAACGATATGTTCGTTACCAGCTAGTATTAGCGCCTCTCCGTCAGTGTATTCAAATACATTGTTTTCAAAAACACAATTTTTACTTCCCATATTTTTCAATTTTGAATTTAGGGGTGTTGTCTCATCTATAAAATAATCGACACTAGTTACCAGTTGAAAATGTTTACTCACATCACCTCCAAGCATTCTTTTAGAGCAGTTTGGAAAAGAAAATGTATTGTTCTTAATGAATATGTTTTCTCCGTTGTTGATGCGTAGGGTAGTAGCAAAAAATTTGAATCCTTCGATGCTAATATTGGTGGCGTTTTTGATTTCAAGGGCAAATGATTGCCTTTTCCCTTTAACAGTCGCATTATTTAGATTGTTACCATTGTTGGTATCAATAGCATATACGTAGCGTTGTGTTCCTTCTTTTTGAAAAAACCATTCGTTTGTAGCATCCAGAAGATTTAGTTTTCCTTCAATAAAATAATAATGATGTTTGTCCCTCCAATTTTTAGCGAGTATTGGTGTGTGGGTAAAATATGGTTTTTTCAATACAATCCCTTCCTCTGCATCAGAAGGATTCATTACATTGGATGTTATGTCACAGACATAAGTTCTAAAAGACCCAATATTTCCTATCAAAAGTGCACCGTTTGGATTTATAGTTTGTAAGTCCGTTACATCTTGATTGTTATCAATCTGTATGTAACCGTTGAGTTCTTTGTTACCTTTTACAAGATCACCGTTGCTAGTATCGTCTGTTTCAACATACCCATGTGCCCAATTTTCTTTTTTGTAAATATGATCATTCTCAAATGAGGTATTGGGCCAGCGTGCCATTATTTTTTCTTCTCCATTCACAAAAAGTTGCCAAACATCTTCATCCACTGGAGTTTTCCAGATGTGGTTAGCTGCGTCGTGCTCGATCCATTCTGAATCAATTGTCACTGTTCCGTCAAAAACAACTGAGGCTCCCTCATAGGGACGAATGCTGATATTGTTTTTGTTTGATATAGTCAAGTTGTCTTCTTGATATACACCTTCTAAGAGAAATATTGTTCCTGAATCGGTGCTTTCAAATTTACTCAACGCATTTTTGATTGTTTTTAGAGGGGAATTTAAAGTTGTCCCGTCATTAGTTGTAGCCTCATTTTCAACGCCTACATTTGGTGACACATATACAATTTTTTGTTGGCCATAGATCAAGCTGCTAAAGACGATTAGAATACATGATACCATGTTTGAAAGGGAGTTATTCATTCTTTTTGTTTTTATGTGTAAATTTATTTAATTGAAACCTATTTTTTTAATATTGATTTTTCATTTTGTGATAAATTTTTAACAAATTGAGCAGAATTTATTCGTTGTTTTTGTATTTGTAAAAAAAATAAATATTGTTCCTTATATGATATTAATTTCACTGTTGAAATCATAATTCTATTGCAAATCAATTATTTTTTTTTATTTGGTTTCAAAAAATTTTCTTTTAATTATCTGATAGTGTGTATTTTAGTCTTTATTGTGTAGATAAATATACTTTGTAAGATTATTTGATTTAAAGTTTTTTTTTAATATTTATTTATATATTTGTAATATTACAAAAAGTGATATTAATAAATTTACCCCGCCCCCCATTATGAATTACATATTTAATACCCTCAGACTCAAAAATCTTCAGATTAACATTTCTATTAGTAAGTTTCATTTTTTATTCTAAAAAAGACAGCACGAGTTGTTTTTTTGTTGAATAGATTATGTAACCCATTAGTTATGTTTGTGAGAAAGATTTTTATTTATATTATTTTATTTTCCAGTTTGTGTGTTTTTTCACAAACTCATAAAGTGACACTTTCAAGTCAGGGAGGTGTGTATACTACATTATCGGATATTGTTATATCTCAAAGTATAGGACAGTCGTCCGTTATTGGGAGCAGTACTTCCGGAAACACTACAGTTTTTCAAGGTTTTCAGCACAAAAAGTGGATTTCACTAATGCGTGCTAACAAACGTGCGTTTGATGTAGATGTGTTTCCAAATCCATTTAAAGACAAAATAACATTAACTTTTCTCAGTGAATCAGATGCTTCTACAGAAGTTTCTCTGTATACCATTTCAGGTACGTTAATGTACAAAGGGATCCATTACCAAGAGGGGCTTACATTGGAAGTTGAATTTCCGAATTTACCTGTTGCTCCCTATATGCTAAGGGTTTCTCAAAATAATAACACGAATTACCAACAACTAATTAAGATATAATGAAAACTAACGTTCTTCTTTCTTTATTTCTATGCCTCACTTTTACTGTAAGTGCTCAGAAATTATATGTAAATATAGGAGAAAACATATCCAATTATACCTATGAAAATTCAGTAGGGGAAAAAAGTATGAATTCCATTTCAGGAAAAGGCTCTTCGTATGGTTTGGGAGTAACATTTCCTATCATAAAACCAGATAGTACATTTACTTATGCAGTTGGGGTAACACTCAATGAATTCAATTCACAAGCCATAGAGCTCAATGCAAGTACAACAGAATACTTTTATTCAGAGTTAATGACTTCTTATTTGGGATTGCACCAAGAGCTGAATTATCATTTTTTTAGCCCTTTTAAAAACTTTGTGCTACGCGCCAACGCTTTTGTGAATTTAAACACATTGGTGTCAGGACGAGAAATTCGAAATCTCAAAGGTTTGCAACCTCAATTTTTACTCAATGACAATTTAGCAGAGAACCCATTGTATGCGGGTATATTTATAGAACCAGGCCTAGGCGCTGGTTTTCAGTATAGTTTAGATAATAATATTTGTTTTGCTCTAGACTACAGTTATTCAAGAAATTACAAATTAAAAACGATAGAGGAAAAATTTACTTTTAACAACCACCGTTTGAGAGTGCAAATTAAGTTTCCTTTAAATAAATAAGAGTATCATGAAAAAAACACTACTAATTTTATTGATTGCAATCCTTTTTTCTTTCAAGGCATTCTCTCAAAATTCAGG
>JBMZVD010000106.1:0-6822 GCA_049625305.1 Flavicella sp. | reverse complement strand
TGCATGTGAGCGGCTTTTGTATTGGGTCTTTCTGAATAGGTAAACACGTGTAAATATGAAATATCTAATTCACTTAAGTAATTATATGTTTCTAGGAACAATTCGTCTGTTTCACCTGGAAATCCAACAATAACATCTACACCGATACATGCATTGGGCATAGTTTCCTTGATGAGTTTAACACGTTCTGTGTAAACTCTTCTAAGATACCTCCTTTTCATTAGTTTTAAGAGCGTATCACTACCACTTTGAAGTGGAATGTGGAAGTGGGGAACAAAAGTTTTAGATCCCGCAACAAAATCAATGGTTTCTTTTTTGAGTAAGTTTGGTTCTATAGATGAAATTCTCAAACGTTCAATACCTTCAACATTGTCGAGTGCTTGTACCAATTCAAAAAATGTGTGTTCGTGTTTTTTGTTTCCAAATTCTCCTTTTCCGTAATCGCCAATATTAACTCCTGTAAGAACAATTTCTTTGATGTTTTGTTCAGAAATTTCTTTTGCATTTTTAAGTACATTTTCCAATGTGTCACTTCTAGAAATTCCTCTAGCTAATGGAATGGTGCAATAGGTACACTTGTAATCACACCCATCTTGAACTTTTAAAAATGCACGTGTTCTATCACCAATAGAGTAGGAACCTACATAGAAATCAGCTTCTGATATTTCACAAGAATGAACCTCTCCCATATCATTCTTACTAAGATCGTTAATGTAATCAGTGACTTTGAATTTTTCTGTAGCTCCCAAAACTAAATCAACACCATTTACTGCTGCTAATTCCTCTGGCTTCAATTGGGCATAGCAACCAATAGCAATCAAAAAAGCATTTTCATTCTTTTTTAAAGCATTTTTTACAATGGATTTAAATCGTTTGTCAGCATTGTCAGTTACAGAGCAAGTATTTATGACATATACGTCTGCACTTTCCTCAAAATCTACACGTTCAAATCCTTCGTTTTGAAAATCACGTGCAATAGTAGAGGTTTCAGAAAAATTTAATTTACACCCCAACGTGTAAAAAGCTACTTTTTTATCTGCATTCATTCTCGTACTTTTAGCATTTACAAAAGTACTGCTTTAAACTTAAAATAAAAGCAAGTTTTTTTTGATTTATTGAGTGGTTAAAATTTTAAAAACACTTAGGTGTTTATTTGCTAATAGCTTATACAAATTGTTCGTTTTATGGTTAAATTTTGTTACTTGATTCTTTTGATTTTTATCTATTCATACACCCTAACAGGTTGTTCTGAATCTGAACAAAATTTTAAAAGTCAACATGTGTTTCGTTACAACGAGCATGCAAATATTACGACATTAGATCCTGCATTTTCAAAAGATTTACGAACCATATGGGTAACCAATCAATTGTTTAATAGTTTGGTGCAATTGGACGATTCTCTTCACGTACAACCAGATATTGCAAAGTCATGGGAATTAACAGAGAATGGGAAGCTTTATACATTTCATTTGAGAACAGATGTAAATTTTCATAGGCATAAAGTATTTGGTCCTGCGCAAACGCGTAAGGTTGTAGCTGATGATTTTGTCTTCAGTTTCAATCGTTTGTTGTCTCCTGAAGTGGCATCTCCCGGCAAATGGGTTTTATCTAATGTCAGTAATTTCGAAGCTACTAATGACAGTACTTTTGTGATAAAATTAAAACAACCGTTTCCTCCGTTTTTGAGTCTAATGAGTATGAAGTATTGCGCTGTTGTTCCAAAGGAGGCGGTAACTTATTTCAAAGATGATTTTAGATCTAATCCGGTTGGTACAGGGCCATTTAGTTTAAAATTATGGGTTGAAAACACCAAGCTTGTACTTCGTAAAAATAACCAATACTACGAAAGAGATACTCAGGGAGAACGCCTACCTTATTTGGAGGCAGTATCCATTCGATTTCTACCAGATAAGCAAACAGAGTTTTTACAGTTTATCCAAGGAAACTTGGATTTTTTGAATAGTATCGATGTTTCTTATAAAGATGAATTGTTGAATTTTGATGGGAGTTTGTCCTCACGTTATGCCACAAAAATAAATATGCTAAGGGCTGCCTATTTGAACACAGAATATTTAGGTATTTATTTAGATGCATCGGTGCCTGAAGCACAGTCTTTAAAAATTAGAAAGGCTTTGAATTACGGCTTTGATCGTTCAAAGATGATTTTATATCTCAGAAATGGAATAGGAATACCCGCGGTAAACGGCTTTATACCCAAAGGAATGCCATCTTTTAACAACTGCAAAGGATACGACTACGATCCCGAAAAATCCAAAGCTCTCATAGCATCTTATGTTGAAGAAACAGGCGATAAGAACCCCAATATAACCATTAGTACCAACAGTCAATATCTTGACTTATGCGAGTATATACAGAGGGAAATGGAAAAAGTAGGTCTTCATATTAAGATAGACGTTATGCCACCTTCTACATTACGTCAACAAAAGGTTAATGGTAAACTAGCTATTTTTAGAGGGAGTTGGGTAGCAGATTACCCAGATGCAGAAAATTATTTGTTTATTTTTCATTCGAAAACATTTTCACCTAAAGGACCTAATTATACACATTATTCAAATCCTATATTTGATAAATTATACGAGAAAGCAGTTGCTACTGTTGACAATAATCAACGTTATTTTTTGTATCAAAAGATGGATAGTCTTCTTATGGATTCTGCACCTGTTATTCCATTGTATTACGATGAGGTAGTCCGTTTCACACAAAAAGGTGTTAATGGTTTAGGGATCAATCCAATCAATCATTTGGTATTGAAATACGTAAACAAAGATGAATTATAATAAACAAAAAAACTTGTCTTTTTAAGACAAGTTTCTTTGTTAGGGTAAGATGAGAATATTATATTACTTTAACATTTACTGCATTCAATCCTTTTCTCCCTTCTTTAAGTTCGTATTCAACTTCGTCTCCTTCACGAATTTCATCGATTAAGCCTGTCACATGTACAAAGTGCTCATTAGTTGAATCCTCTTCTGTTATGAAACCAAATCCTTTTGTTTCATTGAAAAATTTTACGGTACCTTTACTCATTTTGATAAATTAAATATATTAGTTACTAACAAATTTAATATTATATTTCAATCTGCCAACTTTTTTTAAATATATATTCGAGTTAATTTACTGTAAAAAAAAGGATTGCAAAATGATATTGTTTATAATTTCTATCTTGTTTTTTTTCTAAAGTTTTTTCTTTTATTTCTTTGTTGATGTTTTGGTTTTTTCTTTGAAATATTTTCTTCTTTAGAATCATCTACAAATAAATGATTTTGAATCACAGGTATTTTTTGATTGATGAGTTTTTGGATGTCTCTCAAATAAGCTTTCTCTTCAACATCACAGAATGAAACAGCAATACCACTAGCTTTGGCACGACCTGTTCTACCGATTCGGTGTACATATGTCTCTGGAACGTTGGGAAGGTCTAAGTTGACAACAAACGCGAGATCTGCAACGTCAATTCCTCTAGCAGCAATGTCTGTTGCAATTAAGATATTTATTTCACCTTTTTTAAATGCACCTAGTGCCTTTTGTCTTGCGTTTTGAGATTTGTTTCCGTGTATTGCAGCCGATTTTATTGAAGCTTTGGCTAATTTTTTTACAATTTTATCTGCTCCGTGTTTTGTTCTTGAAAAAACAAGTGTTGAATCTTTAGGACGTTCTTCTATCAAAGAAATTAACAAGTTCAATTTGTCACTCTTTTTAACAAAATAAACAGCTTGTTTGACCCTCTCTGCTGTAGTTTGTTTGGGTTGAATGCTGACACTTTTTGGCTTGTGAAGGATGGTGTCAGCAAGTTCTTTTATATTTTGTGGCATGGTAGCAGAAAAAAACAAAGATTGCCTTCTTTTTGGTAAAATGGTCAACAATTTTTTAATATCATTGATAAATCCCAAATCAAGCATTTGGTCGGCTTCGTCCAATACAAAGTGTTCAATACCTCTTATATTTACAAAACGTTGACTGATCAAGTCTAACAATCTTCCAGGAGTTGCGATCAAAATGTCGACACCTGCTTTGAGTTTATTAACTTGGGCTCCTTGTTTTACGCCTCCAAAAATGACGGTGTTTTTTAACTCAGTATGCTTAGAGTATTCGGTAAAGTTATCGGCAATTTGTATGGCTAATTCTCTTGTTGGAGTTACAATAAGTGCTTTTATATGTCGTGGTCCACGTTTGTTTTGAGTCTTTATATAGAGTTGCTGTATGATAGGTATTGCAAAAGCAGCTGTTTTTCCCGTACCTGTTTGAGCACATCCAAGTAAGTCATTTCCTCTTAACAAAATAGGAATAGATTGTTCTTGAATGGGTGTTGGATTGATATATCCTTTTGTTTTTAAAGCCTTTTGAATAGGTGGTACAATTTGTAATTCTTTAAATGTCATAAGTATTGTTAAGTTGCAAAATTAGACAATCCTTTCTGTTTTCTGCCTCGTAAACAGGTTTTTTACCAATATTAGTTAAACTTGTATTGAACTGTTTTTTTAATATTGCGGTATTTGTGTTTTTTGAAGTCTAATTCAGCAAACAATTGAGTTGACATTCAATATGCTTTAAATTTTAAAATGGTGTTTTTTGGGGGGTGTATTTTCTTTTTTTTGAATGTAGATAGGTAGCAATTGTTTTTTGTTTTTAAATAATAATTTGAAAATAAAACGTACTAGATGGGAGAAGTGAAACATTCTTAGATTTTTATAATTGTGAATTATGATTTTTGTTTATCAAATCTATTGCCTTTTCTGTATCCTCTTCATTGATAAATAATTGAATTTCATCAAATATGCCAACATAGGAAGAATCTGATTTATTCAATTCAAAACAGTGAATTCCTTCAGAGGATAAGAGGTTTTTAATAGACATTATATCAATTTGTGAATTACTACTATAAATTTTTTTGCGTGGCATTTTGTATGGATTAATGGTAACTCTTCTAAATATAATGAATTTATACGAGAACCTTACAAACATTCAAAGTAATTTTAATAGCATTAGTCTAGCCACTATTATTGTTTTATCTTTGAAAAGTAATTTAAACAGTTTTTTACGCTCAAATATTCAATCGAATGAAAGTTATTGCAATGATACCTGCACGTTATAGTGCATCTCGTTTTCCTGGGAAACTCCTCAAAGATTTAGCAGGAAAACCTGTAATTATTCGAACATATGAGGCAACTGTTGCTACTGACTTGTTTGATGAAGTTTATGTGGTAACAGACAGTGAAGAATTAAAATTAGTTGTAGAATCTTTCGGAGGAAAAGTAATTATGAGTATTGCTTCGCATGAGTGTGGTTCCGATAGAATTGCTGAGGCAGCAGCCTCTTTGGATGTTGATGTGGTGGTCAATGTGCAAGGTGATGAGCCTTTTACACGAAAAGAACCATTAAAAGACCTTATCGAGGTTTTTACACATGACAAAGAACAGCAAATTGATTTGGCATCTTTGATTCATCCGATGACAGATTGGGAAGATATAGAAAATCCGAACAACGTAAAAGTAGTGTTAGACAACCAACAATGTGTACTCTATTTTTCAAGAGCCCCTATTCCTTATCCACAGAATAAATCAGTGGAAACTACCTATTACAAGCATATTGGAATTTATGCTTTTAGAAAATCAGCTTTGACTGCTTTTTCTTCAATGCCTATGCGTCAAAACGAGGCCACTGAAAAGTTAGAAGGTATTCGTTTTTTAGAATATGGGAAAAAGATAAAAATGGTAGAAACTCCATTCAAAGTAATAGGAATAGACACTCCGGAAGATTTGGTTTTAGCTAATAACATATGGAAATAAACTATAAAGATGTCAAAGTAATCGCTTTTGATGCTGACGATACCCTTTGGGTTAACGAGCCTTACTTTAGAAATGTTGAACATGAGGTGGCCAAGTTATTAGCCCCATATGAAACATTGAATAAAATTCACCAAGAAATTTACAGGGTAGAAATAGAGAATTTGCACTATTATGGTTATGGAATCAAACCTTTTATATTGTCAATGATTGAATTGGCATTGGATATTTCCAACCATCAAGTGGCACCTAGTGTCATTAGTAAAATATTAGATTTAGGGAAAGAAATGCTTTTTACACCTATAGAATTATTGCCGGGGGTAGAAGAGATTCTTGAGATTTTGAGTAAGAAGTACAAGTTGATTGTTGCTACCAAAGGCGATCTTTTGGATCAAGAACGTAAATTGGAAAAGTCAGGTTTGCTATCTTATTTTCATCATGTTGAAGTGATGAGTGATAAAAAAGAAGCCGATTACAACAAAATTATCACGCGCTTAGAAATTGAACCCTCTGAATTTTTAATGATTGGAAATTCCCTTCGTTCTGATGTATTGCCTTTAGTTAAAATGGGGTCAAAAGCCATTCACATTCCTTTTCATACCACTTGGTTACACGAACAAGTAGCAAATTCTGAGCAATCAGATACAGCTTATAAAACATTGCAATCGATATCTGAACTTTCTTCATTGTTGTAATTCTTCAGTAAAAAGATTGATTTCTAATTCAAGAAAAAAAGAGTAAATTTGTAACTCATTAAAAATAGATACAATGGCCTCGATTAAAAATTTAAAAAAAGACATACACAATACCTTGGGAGATCTTATTGAAGCATGTTATGTTTGGGAATTCACAACTGTGGATGCTGATGCTTCTAAAGCGCAAGCAATTATAGATGAAGCAATTGCTTCCTTTGATACTTTGATGGATAAAATCCACGTAAAAGATATTGATAGCAAAAAGAAACATTTTGGTTCAATTCGTGCTGAATTAATTACATCAGCAAACGATTTGATTAAAA
>JBMZVD010000105.1:0-6908 GCA_049625305.1 Flavicella sp. | reverse complement strand
ACTCCAATATTAGATTTGAGTTTGACAATGGCATAGACAGCAGCGTCTTGGAAGAAACCTTCATTAGAAAACACACATGGCATTTGTTCCAATGTCAAGCTGCCTGCACCTCCGCCAATATAATTGGTTTGCATGCCAAAATATTCGTACAATTTACCTAAAAAAACAGGTATCTCAGTAGTCAATCCGTCTACGAAGGTCACCAAAGTGTAGTCTTGATTTTCTTCAAAAGCTACTTGAGGAATCTCAGAATCTTTTTTACTGATGTTTCGAATGGTTTCTATATGTTCTACGTTGTAAAGGGTGTTAACAACAATTCCCTTTTCAATGACAGTTGCATCAAAAATTAACTTTGGAAACATACCTCCCATAAAAGAAATATTTGCATCATTTAAAGCTTGGATCAAGTTAGGGATGTCAATATCTGTATTTTCTGCGATAGCAATCAACGCTTTTTGATCTTCGATTAGATCACTAATAGCCGAGACAATGTCTGGGATACGGGTAGTTTTTATCAACATAGGGAGGTTTTTTTTACTAACTTAACAAAAAAAATCAAGAATTGCATCTCTTTTGCGAAAGAATCTGTAAATGTCAATTGCAAGTAAAATCCTTAGTGAAAAGCGTTTTGTAAACTGATTTCTTGTTCTAAATTATTTTTTAATTTATCTGAAATTTCTCTAGTTATTATTTTGTGTGTTGGGTTCTCTCCTTGTTTTTGTTGTGCTGATTTCTCAATTATTATGTCTTTATTAAATTTTTATTACATCTAATAAGGTTTAATAAAAACAGTTTTTTATTAAACAATGTTTAGCATGTTTTATTTAATTTCAGCACATGTTATTACAGATAGTAATATATTTGTACCTACAAATAAAAAATATTTACAGCCTTGAAAAAAATATTGTTTTACAGTTTGTTATTATTGGGATGGATGTCCAATGCACAGATTACCGGTTCGCTGAATGGATTGGTTCAAGATGAGAAAAATCAGCCAATTCCAGGAGCTTCGGTTTATCTAGAAGGAACAGAG
The DNA here is from genome assembly GCA_049625305.1 of Flavicella sp. Taxonomy (GTDB): domain Bacteria; phylum Bacteroidota; class Bacteroidia; order Flavobacteriales; family Flavobacteriaceae; genus Flavicella. Next base: position 5,875 of record JBMZVD010000105.1, on the reverse strand, counting down.
ATTGGTTCACAGACCGATTTTGACGGATTGTTTCGTCTCGAAAATATTACCCCTGGTTCTTACAATTTAATTGTGAGTTATGTGGGATTTGACACACAAACTCGCTACAATGTAATCGTCCAATCCAAGGGGAATGCTCCTATGACCTTTGTTTTAAAAGAAGCATCAGAGCAATTGGAGGAAGTTGTCATCAGTAAAAAAAACACCATCAGTAGACCTAGAGAGACTCCTTTGTCAACACAAACTATATCTGCGGTTGAGATTGCAAATGCTCCTGGTGGAGGAAACGACGTGGTAAAAGTTGCGCAATCTTTGCCCGGAGTTTCACCTTCTATTGGAGGGTTTCGAAATGATTTGATCATACGTGGAGGAGCACCCAACGAATCTGTGTATTATCTGGATGGAGTAGAAGTACCTAACATCAATCACTTTAGCACACAGGGAAGTGCTGGAGGGCCTGTGGGGATGGTCAATGTGTCTTTTATAAACGAAGTAACGCTTTCAGCCTCTGCTTTTGATGCGGTTTATGACAATCCACTTTCAGGAGTTTTACAATTCAGTCAACGAGCAGGAAACAATCGTAATTTTAGTGGGAATTTCCGATTGGGGGCTAGTGAGTCGGGATTGACATTGGAAGGTCCTTTGTTTAAAAAAGGCAAAGAAACTTCCAATACTACATTTTTGATGTCGGTACGTCGCAGTTATTTACAATTTTTATTCAAAGCCATCGGATTGCCTATCCGTCCCGATTATTGGGATTACCAATACAAAGTGGACCATAAATTTGATGCCTACAACAGTTTGAGTTTGGTTGGAATCGGGTCAGTAGATGATTTTTCTGTGGAAGCTCCAGAGGAGTTTGACGAAGAACAACAAGCGAGCTTAGAACAAGCGCCTTTTATTGTGCAACGAAGCAATACGGTAGGTGTAACTTGGAAACACCGATTAAGAGACAACAGTGGGTTTATGCAGACTACTTTGAGCAACAATCGTTTGGACAATGTCTTTACACGATATGAAGATGCAGAAAATGAAACGGGGATTGTATTTCAAAACGATGCTGTGGAAAGTGAAACCAAATTACGCTATGCCCTGACAAAGTTTTACGGGGATTGGAAAGTGAAATCGGGTTTTAATACACAATTTTCTACTTATGACAACACAACGGTTGGTAGAAATTCAATTGAAGATGCAACGTCCGTCGTTTTGTTTGAAACAGCAATAGATTTTGTGAAATACGGTTTCTTTGCGAATGGTACCCGAAGTTTTTTAGGTGACAAACTGGATGTTTCTCTTGGTTTCCGTTTGGATGCGGACACTTTTACTGAGAAAGATGGACTGGCAGATACATTTTCACCCAGGGTAGCACTTTCATATGCGCTTACTGATAATTTAAAGTTGAATGCTTCTGCGGGTAGGTATTTTAAAATAGCTCCTTATACTGCCTTAGGTTTTAGAGACCGCAATGGTATTTTGGTCAATAAAAATTTAGATTATACACGAAGTGATCACTATGTGCTTGGGCTACAATATTATTTCTCTCCGGCATCGAATGTGTCTGTGGAAGGTTTTTACAAGCGTTATGCTGATTACCAAGTTTCAGTAGAAGATGGTGTTTCTTTGGCCAATAAAGGAGCAGGATTTGAGGTTTTGGGTAGCGAGGCTCTTGAAAGTGTAGGTTTGGGACGTAGTTATGGTGCGGAAGTATTATTTCAACAAAAATTAACCAATAATTTTTACGGAATTTTTTCATACACATGGTTTTACAGTGAGTTTACTGGATTCGACACCAGTACTTACTTACCCTCAGTATGGGACAGTCGTCACTTAGTATCCTTTACTGGAGGGTACAAGCTTGCGAACAATTGGGAACTGAGTGCTCGTTATCGTTTTGCAGGAAGAACTCCTTATGTTGGGGTTGATGAAGCAGCTACCTTGACCAACTACCCAGAAATAGTTCTTGACTACAATACTTTAGGTTCTCAAAAGTTAGCTACTTTTAGTCAATTGGACGTGCGTATCGACAAAAAATGGAGTTTGAAAAAAGTAGCCATTGACTTGTTTTTTGAGGCTCAAAATATTTTGGGACAAAACACCCCACAAACGCCTCAATATGGTTTGGTACGTGGTGTTGACAATGAGCCGACTGATCCAAAACAATTGACACGTATAGTGAATGAGTCAGGATCTTTTATACCTTCTATAGGAATGGTGCTAGATTTTTAATGTGAGCTTTATTTTATAAGTTTTACACCATCATTTTAATAAAAAAACCTGTACTCAGTACAGGTTTTTTTATTTGAGGTGTTTGCTAATTTATTTTGAAAACATCTTAGTTTTCGTTTGATTGTTGCCATCTTTTAGTACGAGTATGTAGACACCTTTCTTTAAATTTTCAGTAGAAATGCTCCTCATAGGTGTTTCATTATCCTGAGTGTCAGAAATCAATTGCACTATCTTTCCAAGTGAATTGTAAATAATAGCCTTTTTGATTTTGATAGGACTGCTAATGAAAAGGACGTCGTTTACAGGATTTGGGTAAATTTTTGTATTTAAAGTTTTCTCAGTATTTGAAGATAGGGTGGAGTTTACTGAAAAATTGTGATATACAATTTGTCCTGTAGACAAAGTACATTCTGCCGTCCAATTTCCTACAGAGTTGGGGTTAAAGCTGAAATACCAATAGGAAGCACTGTAATCTTGAGTCAAATCACGTGACCAATTGTAGGTAAGATTTCCAAGAGGGTTGTAAATTTTTACATTGAGATCTGTTCCGAGTTGGTCTTTTAAAAACACAAATGTATAGACAGTTTCTCCCAAGAGAAAATCGTTTTTTTCGTGAGTGGTTTCAAGAGCAGGACATGTGCCAAAATCAGGAACAGCACTGTTGGTGGTCAGCGCATTTATCGTTGGGTTTTTATAGGGTTTTTGATTTTTCCACCAAGAATCTGTATTCCAATTGTTATATGTACCCACATATGGATCTATAAGCTTGTCTTCAGTAAAGGTAATGTCCTCATAGACTTCAAAGTGTAAGTGAGGTCCAGTAGACACTCCCGAACTTCCAACTACGCCTAAAAATTCACCTTCGTCTACCCAGTCACCGACATTTTTAGCAGTTAGTCCGAATTTTTTGAGATGACCGTACCATGTGACGCTTCCGTCTGTATGTTGTAAAAAAACAGCATTCCAATCATCTGTATTTGAAAAGTCACAACTTTGATCAAATTCACCATCGTTTTTGTAAATGATCGTTCCTTCAGCAGCTGCGACTACATTAAAATTGTTTTGATCCATCATAGTCCAACTGTAAGGCCAAGCAAAAATATCGAGTCCTTTATGGTTGTAACCACTTGTGGTATCGTATGTTTTTGTACCTCCATTGTAATCTGTCAACGCATTTGGATAGGCAGGGTTGTGGTCAACATGATTAGAGATGGTCCATAATTCGTGGTAATTTACTTGACCTGATTTTTTAACAGGCCAAATAAATAAGGGATGGGTTTGAGTACTATTTTCTTTACCAGTTTTATGTGACTTTTTTAGTTTATTAAGGTTTTGTTTTACCTTTTGAAGGAGGTTTGTTCTTTCGTTTTCGGTGTAACAAGCTTTTTGATTTGACTCGAAGACATAAGGACCCCCCCCTTGGTCTTGAGCGTTTAGTATAGTAATACTCATGAAAAGTATCACAAAGCTTATTCGGAATGAACTCATATCACATGTTTTCATTTAAGATACGAAATAAAAATCAAAATTTTAACAATAAAAAAACCTGTATTTTTTTAGTCTTCTTGAAAAAATTATTTGCGTACTTTCATGATTCCAACTTCAGTATCACCAAAAGCATCCGTATCATTAAAAATAAAGAAGGAATCTTCAGTTAGGCAACCGTATTCAGTAGCTGTATTTACATCTTGGTGGCAATATACATCACTTTTTAGGATTGTCCCATCAGTATCAACGGCTAGCACCCATCCATTCCATACATCCGAGGATAGGTAAGGACTGAATCTTTGTGAATAGCTTTCGCTTTCATCACCACTTCCTCCAAAGAGATAGACGCCATCTTCATCGACATCGATTCCATACAATTCGTTTCTAATGTAGCTCATACTATAGCCTCTAGGATTTGCGTAGTGTCTGATCCATGCAATAGTTCCATCAGTATCCATTTTTACACAAGAATAATCAAAGGCTTCCCCATCAGATTCTCTCCCGGAATGACCTCCAAGGTAGAGGGTATCATCATCACTAATGGTCAAATCAGCCAAGATGATAACAGCTGTATTGTCAAGAGACTTTGTCCATTTTTCATTTCCGTCTGTATCTATCTGGGTCAATGTAGCATTGCTTTCATATTTGGCAGAAGCATAGTACAGCATTGCATCTGAGGCTTGCACTACTGCCAATGCGTATTCTGTTGTGTTGTTGGTATGTTTCCATATTTCATTGCCATTGCTAGGGTCAATTTTTTGTAGCAAAGCTTTCCCGCCATGGACTACAAATATGGTATTTGCTTCATCGGCGCCAACAAATCCAGCACCATACAAATAGCCATCTGATCCTACAGTAATCATACGGATGCCATCTACGCCAGTAGCACTGTTATCGTCATAGGTTTTGTTCCAAATCACAGCACCAGTATCACCATTTAATCGTGCCGCCCAGCGTTCTTGACTTGTTCCACTACCACCACTGACTATGTAGTCTACGCGGTTGTTTTCCTTGTATTCTGCAATTCCAAATCCTACGGTATTTGAGATGGTTTTGGTCCATAGCAAGCTACCGTCTGTTCCCGATACCTTGTGGATACGTGATTCGTTTTCAGGCATGAATACCACGGCTGCATTGCCTTCAGAATCTACCACACCTCGGTTTACCTTTCCAGCATTTCCTTCTGTATATACTTTTTCCCATACAATACGTTGGTTGAAGTTAGAGTTTGCAGGAATGATGGTAGGCCCTGTATAATCGGAAGTAGTTTCCGTGTTGTCAGAGTTGTTGTTGGTTTCACCTTCATAGTTCTCTATATCGTCGTCCGAACAAGCGATGCTTATAAGTAATAGTAAAAGGATGGATAATTTTTGCAAATAATTAAATTGAATAAATAATAGGGGGGTGTTTCTTTCTTTCATCGTATCTGTCTTTATTTTTTTTACAACATATCACAAAGTATGCCATGTTTTTAATAACAAGCTGAAAGAGTACGTGTTAAGGTAGTTAAAATAATATATTAAGCTGCTTGAACCAATTTACTTGAAGTTGCTATTCAATGTTTTAAAAGGCAGGCTAAATGGTTTGTAGTAGAGTTCGACTGTTGATGTAAGTTTTGCTTCTTTCGTGAAAATTGGTTTTAATACACCTTGTAATGAGCAAAAGTAGACCATAGAAAAGAAGGCCAAAACGACAATTTTTTTCTGAACGTAAGGTTTGATTTCATCTATAAACTCCTCCGAACTAGGTAGTAACTTATCGAGTTCCACCTCTAATATATTTAATTCTTTAACACTGTTGTAGGTATGGAAAGATTTACCAAATTGTTGTTGCAAGTACAATGCGAAAATGTCTTTGACCTTGCTTTTGGCTTTTATTTCCTCTCTATTGTCAAGGTAAAATCGTGTGATTTTCATACTATTCAATAAAAATATAGAGAGAATATAGAAGCTTACCCCAACAAATATGGTAGCGGTGATCCACAATCTTAATTGTGTAGGAATACCAGTAAAAAAAATAATTGCAACGCCACATAAAGTCGCAGTACTTAAGTAGATGTAGCGAGCAGTTTGTCTACGGAAGCGTTCCTCCAAAAATTCTTGTGCTAAGAAGGACGTTTTTTGTAAAATGTATTGTTTGCCAACAGGGGCTAATTTTTCGA
>JBMZVD010000104.1:0-7104 GCA_049625305.1 Flavicella sp. | reverse complement strand
ATAGGCACGCTGTTTTGAGAAAAAATTTTTATTGAAAAAAGTGCTAGTACTGCAAAAAAAGTAATTTTTTTCATGGTTTAATATTTTGTTTAGTTAGACTTGTAAAATTATAGTCAAAACTCAAAACTTATCGACTGAATAAAACATAAATTGATTTAAATATTTCGAAAGAGGGATATTTATACTTTGAAAGAGGGGTATTCAGTTCATTTATCTACAAGCACAAAAAAACCCGACCAATGGTCGGGTTCGTCAATTCTAAAATTGATATGATACTAGATATTTTTAGCCAACCAATCTCCTACTTCAGAAGTTCCGTAAGCATTACCTCCATCTGCTAAGTCCTCAGTAACAACACCTTCAGACAAAGCTTTGTTGACTGCAGCTCTCATCGCTTTTCCTTCTTCTTGCAAACCGAAGTTTTCAAACATCATGGCAGCAGACAAAATAGTAGCCATTGGATTGGCGATATTCAATCCTGTTGCTTGTGGATACGAACCGTGAATAGGCTCAAAAAGAGCGATATCAGCTCCCATAGAAGCAGATGGCATCAGTCCCATAGAACCAGAAATTACAGAAGCTTCATCTGTTAAAATATCTCCGAACAAGTTTTCAGTAATCAAAACATCATATGAATTTGGCCATTGTACCAAACGCATTGCAACTGCATCCACAAATTCATAAGAAACCTCTACTTCTGGATAATCTTTCTCCATAGCTTGTACCGTTTCTCTCCACAAACGTGATGTTTCTAATACATTAGCTTTGTCAACACAACACAATTTCTTTGTACGTGTCATTGCCAATTCAAATCCTTTTTTGGCCAATCGCTGCACTTCCTCTCTTGTATATACACAATTATCAAAAGCCGTTTCACCTTCGTCTCTTCTTCCTTTTTCACCAAAGTAGATACCTCCAGTCAGTTCACGCAAGAACACCAAATCAGTTCCTTCGATACGTTCTCTTTTCAATGGAGACTTGTCAAGCAAAGATGGGAAAGTAAAAGTTGGACGTACGTTGGCAAACAAACCTAATTTTTTACGCATCTTCAACAATCCTTGTTCAGGACGCACTTTAGCTGAAGGATCGTTATCGAATTTTGGATGTCCTATAGCACCAAACAGTACAGCATCCGAAGCCATACAAATGTCGTGTGTTTCGTCTGGATAAGGCTCACCTACTGCATCGATAGCAGCTGCACCAGTCAAGGCAGGTTTCCAAGTAATTTCATGTCCAAATTTTGAAGCAACTGCATCAGATACTTTTACAGCTTGATCGATAACTTCTGGTCCAATTCCGTCTCCGGCCAATAGGGCAATATTTAATTTCATTTTAATTAATTGTTAAGTATGTTTATTTTATGTTTAAAAGCAAATGAAGTCAAAAGACTTACATCTCTATGATATTTAGCATTTTTTCTGTAGCCTTGATTGCAGATACGGTTTGGTCTGAATCCAATCCTCTACTGATAAATTCTTTTTGTGTATTCTTCCAAGTGATTACTGTTTCACACAAGGCATCTGAATTAGACCCTGGTGGAATACGAACAGCATAATCTATAAGAGAAGGTAAAACTTTGGTTGTATGTTCGGCGTAAACTTGACGTAATGCGTTCATAAAAGCATCAAATTGACCATCTCCATTGGCATTGGCTTCGAACAAATCCCCCTCAATACGAACAGCAATTGTAGCGGATGGTTTGAGGCCTTTGGCATGAGTAAGCACATAACTTTCGATGAGTACTTTCTCTTCCAATGTACTACTATCTAGTACATCCGAAATAATGTAGGGCAAATCGTCTTGGGTAACCAATTCTTTTTTATCGCCTAATTCTATGATACGTTGTGTTACTTTTTTGAGATCTTCATCATTTAGCTGCAAGCCTAAATCTTGAAGGTTCTTTTGAATATTGGCTTTTCCAGAGGTTTTTCCTAACGCATATTTTCGTTTCCTCCCAAAACGCTCTGGCAACAAATCATTGAAATACAAGTTGTTTTTATTGTCCCCATCTGCATGAATACCTGCAGTTTGAGTAAACACATTTGCCCCTACAACAGGTTTATTGACAGGTATTCTAAAACCAGAAAAGTTCTCTACTAGCTTACTCACCTTGTTCAAAGAGGACTCTTTTACACCAACTGTTATATCATCCATAAAATCATTGATCACTGCAATGACACTCGACAATGGTGCGTTTCCAGCACGCTCTCCCATTCCATTGATGGTCAAGTGCAGTCCATCTACACCTGATTTGATTGCTTCCATTACATTTGCCACACTCAAATCATAATCGTTGTGAGCGTGAAAATCAAAATGAAAATTTGGATAACGCTTTCTTAAAACTTTAATGTGACTAGATGATTCTTCAGGAGTTAAAACTCCTAAAGTATCGGGAAGTAATACTCTTTTTATATCTTGTGTTTGCAAGAAATCTAAAAACTCAAATACATAATCAGGAGAATTACGCATTCCATTACTCCAATCTTCTAGGTATACATTGGTCACAATTCCCAAAGAGTTTGCTTTAGCAACAACAATAGCTATTTCGTTGAAATGTTCCTTTGGTGTTTTCTTTAATTGATGGGTCAAGTGATTCATAGACCCTTTGGTCAACAAGTTTTGCACTTTTGCACCCGCTTCCAACATCCATTCAATCGAACGACCGCCATCTACAAAGGTCAAAACCTCAACATGGTCAAGGTATTCATTTTGAGAAGCCCATTGGGTGATCTGCTTTACCGCTTGAAGCTCCCCATCAGACACTCTAGCTGAAGCAACTTCAATACGATCTACACACAATTCTTCCAACAAAAGCTTAGCGATGGTAAGTTTCTCAGAAACCGAAAAAGACACTCCTGAGGTTTGCTCTCCATCACGAAGTGTCGTATCCATTATTTCAATTTTTCTTTTTGTCATTGTAAAAATATCAACATTGAAAATCAATCGAAAGAAACATTTTATCAACATTTCTTTATACTACAAAAAGCGCTCAATAAAATATTGACACGCTTTTTGATGAATTAGTCTTATACTTTAGATTAGAAAGGACGTTTGTCTGCGAAAGCAGCAATTTCGTTTTCTATATTTTTCAAGTAATCAATATCGTCGAAACCATTCAACATGTTGTCTTTCTTGTATCCATTGATTTCAAAAGATTCAGAAGCACCTGTTGCAACTAAAGTTACCGTTTGATTCGGAAGATCTACTTTGATTTCTGATTTTGGATCTGCTTCAATCGCTGCAAACAACATCTCAGCAAATTCAGCTGAAACTTGTACTGGTAAAACTCCAATATTTAAACAGTTATTCTTGAAGATATCAGCAAATGCAGACGAGATAACACATCTCAAGCCAAAGTCATAAACAGACCAAGCTGCATGTTCTCTTGAAGATCCCGAACCAAAGTTTCTACCTCCTACTAATATTTTAGAACCTGCATATTTTGCATCATTCAAAGGGAAATCTGCTTTAGGTGTTCCATCTGCTTCATACCTCCAATCGCGGAAAAAATTATCTCCAAAACCTTTACGTTCTGTCGCTTTTAAAAAACGAGCAGGAATGATTTGATCTGTATCTACATTTTCAGTTGGAAGAGGAAATGCAGTACTTGTCAATATTTCAAATTTATCGTAAGCCATAATATCTATTTTTTAGTTTTCTATAAAAAATCAGAAAACTGCGTCACTTTATGCGTTTAAAATTGTTCTTGGATCGGTTACCACACCTGAGACTGCAGATGCTGCAGCTACTAATGGTGATGCTAATAATGTTCGAGACCCTGGTCCTTGACGTCCTTCAAAATTTCTATTGGAAGTACTTACCGATAGTTTACCAGCTGGTATTTTGTCATCGTTCATCGCCAAACATGCAGAACATCCAGGTTCTCTCAATACGAAACCAGCATCTGTAATGATTGTATCCAAACCTTCTGCTTTGATTTGATCCACTACTTTGTGAGAACCAGGAACTAACCAAGCAGTTACATTGTCTGCCTTTTTTCTCCCTTTGACAATAGAACAGAACGCTCTAAAATCTTCGATACGACCATTTGTACAAGACCCTAAAAACACAAAATCAATCTTCTTACCGATCATTGCTTCTCCTTCTGAGAAATCCATATAACCTAAAGATTTTTTATACGTCTCAACACCACCTTCTACATTTTCAGCATTTGGTATTGACTCAGAAACTCCGATTCCCATTCCAGGATTTGTTCCATAAGTTATCATTGGCTCAATATCTGCAGCGTCGTAGTTGAACTCTACATCAAATTCAGCTCCTTCATCAGTGTATAATGTTTCCCAGTATGTCATTGCTTTATCCCAACCTGCTCCTTTAGGGGTTTGAGATCTTCCTGAGATGTAATCGAATGTTTTTTGATCTGGTGCAATCATACCTCCACGTGCTCCCATTTCAATAGATAAGTTACATACAGTCATACGACCTTCCATTGTCATGTCTTTAAAAACATCTCCGGCGTATTCAACAAAATATCCGGTAGCACCTGACGTGGTTTGTTTTGCGATAATATACAAAGCAACATCTTTTGGTGTTACTCCCAATCCTAAAGTACCATTTACATTGATACGCATTTTTTTAGGCTTTGGTTGCATAATACATTGTGTAGACAATACCATTTCTACTTCAGAAGTACCGATACCAAAAGCAATTGCTCCAAAAGCACCATGAGTTGAAGTATGAGAATCTCCACATACAATCGTAGCACCAGGAAGCGTTATTCCATTTTCTGGTCCAACAACGTGTACAATACCATTGTTTACGTCACCCAATCCCCAGTGTGAGATTCCATGATTCTTAGCATTTCTTTCCAATGCGTCTAACTGATTGGCAGATAGGGCATCTTCTACAGGTAAATGTTGGTTAATTGTAGGTGTATTGTGGTCTGCCGTCGCAAATGTACGCTCTGGATATACTACACTATTCCCTCTACTCTCTAACCCTAAAAAAGCTACAGGACTTGTAACCTCGTGGATAAAATGACGGTCTATAAAAAAAACATCTGGTCCGTCTTTAACCTGACGGACTACATGTGAATCCCATACTTTGTCAAACAATGTTTTTGCCATTATTGTGAACTTTAATTATTTATACTTATTCAGGCCCCAAAAGTAACGTATCCAATGAAAAAAAACGAATTTATCTAAAAAATGTTTACTGTACTCACTGCAAGTTAAAAAACGAAAAACTCAATAAAATCTAAAGTTATAAGGTTTTTTTTTACGATGTCTACACAGTAAAAGTAGTTGTTGACGGTTACTGAAAAAACTAGCGAATTCACTTCTTTTTTCTAACAAATGAAATGTCCTATAAAACTTTATTAAAATAGTATATCTTGCAAGTCTTAAACCTTCAAGCATGACTTTATCCCAAAAACTAACATTTATCGTTTTAATTTTTCTCACCTGCAGCACAACTGCACAGAAAACAAATAGCAAGCCTAATATTGTCATTATTAACATAGATGATTTGGGATGGAAAGATGTTGGTTACATGGGGAGTAACTATTACGAAACACCTCATATTGACGCTTTGGCTAAAGAAAGTATGCGTTTTGACAATGCCTATGCTGGAGCGGCAAATTGTGCCCCTAGTAGAGCATGTTTGCTTTCAGGAAAAAACACTCCCAAACACGGAGTTTATACGGTTGGTTCTTCTAGTAGAGGAAAAAAAACACAACGAAGATTAATCCCCGTAAAAAACACTCTTCATCTTGAAAACAAGGCATTCACACTTCCAAAATTTCTACAATCAAATGGGTATGAAACTGCAAGTTTCGGAAAATGGCATGTAGGAATAGACCCATCAAAACAAGGAATTGAATTCAATGTAGGAGGAAGTGACAAAGGGAGCCCGGGAAAGGGAGGGTATTTTTCACCTTATACGCTTGATCATATTAAGGATGGACCTGATGGAGAATACTTAACAGATCGTATTGCTTCTGAGGTGGTAAATTACCTCTCTAAGCCTAAGGAAAAACCTTTTTTTCTGTACGTACCCTTTTACAGTGTACACACTCCAATTCAAGGAAAGAAAGAATTGATTGAAAAGTTCAAACAAAAAAAAGGCAGTAAGGGTCAAAACAAACCTGCTTATGCAGCCATGATTTCCACAATGGATAACGCTGTTGGTAAAATTCTAACAGCCTTGGAAACTCAAAACCTATCTAAAAACACTCTTTTATTCTTTACTTCAGACAATGGTGGGATCAACTTTATATCCGATCAAAGTCCTCTTAGAGCAGGAAAGGGATCCTACTATGAGGGAGGAATTCGAGTGCCATTACTCATTAGATATCCCGGTAAGATTCAAGCAGGCAGCGAATCCAAACAAGTAGTATCTCAACTAGACTTTTTTAAAACGATTCAATCTATCGTTAACCCTGCATGGCCAAACCTTGATTTAGACGGTATAGACATACAACACACATTCCAAGGTAAAGTAATTGAAAGAGACTTGTTTTATCATTTTCCTATCTACCTTCAAGCTTACAAAAAAGGAAAAGATGAAGGGAGAGATAGACTCTTCAGAACAAGGCCTGGATCTGTGATCCGATCTGGCAAATGGAAACTGCACTATTATTACGAAGACAAGCAAGTCGAATTATACGATCTACAGGAGGATATTTCGGAATCAACTAATTTGGCAGCAAAATTTCCTGAAAAGGTAAATGAGCTTCAAGAATCATTAGAAATCTGGTTAAAAAACAACAAGGCAAAAATCCCATGTAAGGACAATCCTCATTTTAAAAACGAATAAAAATGATTCATATTATTCAGATAAAGTAATCACTGCATCAATGGTGTAAGGAACGATTACTTTAATCTCTTGTAAGTTTTGGTATTTCAACAAAAAAAGCAACCCTATTAAAAAGAAAGTCATCAATAAGGCGACAAGATTTTCCGAAATATTTTTAAAGCTTTTCATTGTTTTTTCCCATTTTAAAGTTCAAACTAAGTTGTATTAATTTTCAAATCAAAATTATCTTAATACACTTTCGGGGGAACCAAGAGGAATACAATATACAAAAATTAAATTACTCTGACTTTCAACTGTTTAGACAACCACAAAACTACGATTAATTTC
>JBMZVD010000103.1:0-7141 GCA_049625305.1 Flavicella sp. | reverse complement strand
AGATCTTTCGTAAGCTCCAGAGGCAATTCCTAATGCTTGAGCAGCAATACCAATACGTCCTCCTGCAAGAGTTTCCATTGCAAATTGAAAACCAAAACCTTCTTTTCCAATTCTATTTCCTTTGGGTACTTTGACATCAGTAAATAGGATAGAATGCGTGTCTGAACCTCGGATTCCCAACTTATTTTCTTTTGGGCCAACTGCTACTCCTTCTGTTTCTTTTTCGACAATAAAAACGTTGATGCCACGATGTTTTTTTGATGGGTCGCTTTGTGCTATTACCAAATATACACTAGCAACTCCACCATTGGTTATCCAGTTTTTAACTCCGTTGAGTAGGTAATGATCTTCTTTTTCAATAGCGGTTGTTTTTTGAGAGGTTGCGTCAGATCCTGCCTCTGGTTCACTCAAGCAAAAGCCACCGATGATTTCACCACTTGCTAATTTAGTAAGGTATTTTTGTTTTTGAGCCTCAGTACCGTATTTCTCCAATCCCCAACAAACTAAAGAATTGTTTGCAGACATAATGACCCCTGCTGAAGCATCTACTTTTGAAATTTCCTCGATGGCAAGTACGTAGGATACGGTGTCCATTCCAGCTCCATTGTATTCTGGAGAGACCATCATTCCCATTAGTCCAAGTTCTCCCATTTTTTTTATTTGTTCGTGAGGAAAGGATTGGGTTTCGTCACGATCAATAACACCCGGTAATAATTCATTTTGTGCAAAATCTCTTGCGGTATCTCTGATGAGTTTATGCTCATCGTTTAATTGAAAGTTCATAAGGGGCTGGTTTAATTTTTTTAAATATAGCAATTTTTTAATTAACTATGCACGCCTAGTATATTTTTGTGCTTATTCTTTTTTTATTTTGACCTATTTTTGTGAGAAAGTGAATTTATGGAAAAAAAATACCGCTGTATAGGATTGATGTCTGGAACTTCATTAGATGGTGTAGATGTCGTTTGTGTAGACTTTCAAATAGGTAGTTCTATTTCATATAAAATAGTAGCCTCTAAAACTTATACATATTCACAAGTTTGGAAAAATAAATTAAAGGAAGCTTTTACAAGCAGTGCTGATGATTTAAAAATTCTTGACAAAGCTTATGGTAAATATTTAGGGTCATTGGTATTGGAGTTCAATAAGACATTTTCAATAGATAGGTTGGATTTTATAGCTTCGCATGGACATACTATTTATCACAATCCATCGCAGGGATTTACCTTACAAATAGGATGTGGTAAAGAATTGTCCAAAAAATCTGGATTTGATGTTGTCTGCGATTTTAGAAAGCAAGATGTTGCTATGGGGGGGCAAGGAGCCCCATTGGTGCCTATTGGTGATTTACTACTATTTTCATCGTATACATTTTGTCTGAATCTGGGTGGTTTTGCAAATGTTTCTTTTGATAGCGGAGGAAATCGAATAGCCTTTGATATATGTCCGGTTAACATTGTAATGAATCAAATAGTTAGTTCTTTGGGTTGGGATTTCGATGACAAAGGGCAATTGGCAGCATCTGGTAAAATTGTAGCCCCTCTTTTAAAAGAGTTGAATGCTTTGTCTTTTTACAGTTGGCCCGCTCCTAAATCTTTAGGATACGAGTTTGTAGTAAATGAGATTTTTCCAATCCTTCAACAATTTGATATACCAATGGCTGACCTATTGCGTACTTTTGTTGAACACGTAGCGCAACAAATCGCGGAAGTATTGTCAAAAAAAGAACCTTCAAACGTACTGATTACCGGTGGAGGAGTGCGCAATGAATTTTTAATACAACGTATTAAAGTACTGTCTACGTGCAAGGTGGTAGTTCCATCAGAAGATTTAGTTGATTATAAAGAAGCCTTGGTGTTTGCATTGCTTGGAGTCTTAAAACTTGAAGGTAAGAACAATTGTCTAGCAAGTGTTACGGGAGCAGAGAAAGATCATAGCTCCGGTAATTTTTTTGCTCGGGTGTAGGTAACTTTTAAAATAGCCATACATAATTTATATGATTATCATACTACTGAGTAAACCAAAAGAAAGCCTTTTCAAATGAGGTATTTTTATTCGTTTTTAGTAGCTTAGCAATCTATTTCAAATAAAACAATTTATTATGTTTAAATATTTTTTAGGTTCTAGTCCTAAGTGGTTTAAAACCATCATGCTATTCTTTTTAATCGTCAATATTCCTATTTATTTCATGGCACCTCATGCTGTGGTTTCTTGGTTGTTCATCGGAGAGTTTATATTCACCTTAGCGATGGCTCTCAAGTGCTACCCATTGCAATCAGGAGGATTATTAGCAATTGAAGTATTGGCTTTGGGATTAACGACTCCTAAAAATGCTTATCATGAAGTAGATCAAAATTTAGAGGTGATCTTGTTACTTGTCTTTATGGTAGCAGGAATTTACTTTATGAAGCCTTTGTTAATGTTTATTTTTAGTAAAATATTTAGCAAAATAAAATCAAAGTTAGTTCTTTCTTTGTTATTTGTATTCATGGCTGCAGTATTATCTGCTTTTTTAGATGCATTAACAGTAACCGCCGTATTGATAAGTGTTGCTGTTGGTTTTTATGGGGTTTATAAAGAAGTAAATGACAACTTTGAATCTTACAAAGGTAATTTACCTTTAGACAAAACGGACTTAAGTCCTGAAAATTTGGAACAATTTAGAAGTTTCTTGAGAAGTTTGATTATGCACGGTGTTGTAGGTACTGCTTTGGGAGGTGTTTGTACCCTAGTGGGTGAACCTCAAAACCTATTGATTGGAGAGCGTTTGGGATGGGATTTTATCCAATTTTTCTTGATGATGGCGCCAATTACGATTCCTGTACTTTTTTGTGGTTTGTTGACAACTATAGTATTGGAATTAACGGGATGGTTTGGCTTCGGTGCCAAACGTCCTGCTGTAGTGAATACCATTTTGCAAGCTTACACAGACAAACAAGATACTGAAAGAACAGCGAAGGAAAAATATGCATTGCGAGTACAAGCAATTGCAGCTATACTCTTGATCATCGGTCTGGCAACACATATAGCACCAGTTGGATTTATTGGTTTGGCTTTGATTATTTTTCAAACAGCTTTTATCGGAATTATAGACGAGCATGCTTTGGGACATGCTTTTGAGGAAGCACTTCCTTTTACAGGGTTGATAGTGGTTTTCTTTGTAATTGTGGCGATGATTCACGATCAACATTTGTTTTCACCGATTATCTCTTGGGCATTAGAGCAAGATCCAGCTTCACAGCCAGGTTTGTTTTATATAGCCAACGGAGTATTGTCTGCGATTAGCGATAATGTTTTTGTGGCAACGGTATATATTGGAGAAGTACAAGCTGCTTTTGAGGCGGGTACTATTGGTAGAGAGCAATTTGAACATTTGGCAATTGCAATTAATACCGGAACCAACTTACCAAGTGTGGCAACTCCAAATGGACAAGCGGCTTTCTTGTTCTTGTTGACCTCTTCTTTGGCACCATTGATCAATCTTTCTTATGGGAAAATGGTTAAAATGGCCCTGCCATATACCATTGTGTTAGGAGGAGTTGGATTTATCATGGTTAAAGCATTGCTGTAATTCAAAAAATTAAAAACGAAAAAAAGGAGCTGCCAATAGGTAGCTCTTTTTTTGTGCAAAAGTTCTCCAATTTAATAAAGTAAATACAATTTCGGTTTTGTATTTTCGTTGTAACAATACAATCCTTAAAGACAATTTTTTATGTTAGCTATTTTTCAGCAAATTGCCCCAGAACTTGAACCTTCGGTTTCAGAAGAAAAAACACTTTCCATTTACAAATTGATTATGGAAGGCGGAATAGGTGGTCAAATCATCATAGCCATCTTATTAGTGTTGCTAACGGTCTCTCTTTACATTTACTTTGAACGATTTTTTGCTATCAAAGCAGCGAGTAAAATTGACAAGGACTTTATGAATCAAATTAAAGACTATGTAGCCAATGGAAATTTAGAGGCTGCTAAGTCTTTGTGTACGCACAGAGAAACTCCTGTATCAAACATGATAGGTACAGGGATTTCTAGAATTGGAAAACCTCTAGAAGATATCAATACGGCTATTGAAAATACAGGTAAATTGGAAGTTTACAAGCTTGAGACCAATGTAAGTGTTGTGGCTACGATTTCTGGTGCAGCTCCCATGATTGGTTTCTTGGGTACTGTAATTGGGATGATTGTATCAATTCATGAAATTGCCAACGCAGGAGGACAAATTGATATCAAGTTGCTAGCAGATGGTTTGTATACTGCCATGACTACAACAGTTGGAGGATTGATTGTAGGGATTATATCGTACATCAGTTACAATCATTTGGTTGTTAAGACTGACAAGGTAGTTTATCAGATGGAGGCTAAAACAGTTGAGTTTATGGACTTGTTAAACGAGCCTGTTTGATTTGAGCCAACGCCGATGTAACGAATGTTGAACTCTTAATCCACACTTATGAATTTAAAAGGAAGAAATAAAGTAGACGCAACCTTTAATATGTCCTCTATGACGGACATTGTATTCTTGTTGTTGATCTTCTTCATGCTTACATCCACTTTAGTGACTGTCAATGCAATTGATATTCTATTGCCAAAAGCAGGTGGAAAAACTGAAAATAATACCTCTGTCGCCGTATCGATCACTAAAGATTCAAAATTTTATGTTGAAGGAACGGAAATCGAAGCTGCACAATTAGAGACAACCTTGAAAAATAAGTTTGTAGACCAACCCTCTAGTACACTTGTGATTCGAGGTGATCAAAAGGTATCCTATGAAAAAATTATGTATGTAATTGATATAGCCAATCGCAACAAAATAAAGATGATATTGGCTGTCAAAGGAAATTAAAAAAGCACTATGAAATATCTAAGTACAGGACATCAGCGAAAGTCAGCATTACTCACAAGTATTTTGATGAGCTTGTTGTTGTTGGGTGTTTATTTTTTTGGTATGACCTATATGGATCCGCCAGAAGAGTACGGTGTTGCTATTAACTTTGGTACTTCAGATATGGGTAGTGGACCAGAGAAAATTCAAGAAACCATTAAATCGGCTCCAGAGCAAGAGGAAACGGCAGAAGAACAAACGGAATCGGAACCAGAGTTTGTTGAGGAAGTGGTTGAAGAAGTACTAACACAAGAGACAAAAGAGGCTCCTGTAATAACTAAACAGAAACCCAAAAAAGAACCCGTCAAAGAAACACCGAAAGAGTTAAAAGAAAAACCAAAACCGGTTCAAAAGCCAAAGCCTAAACCGAAGCCAAAACCCTCCAAAGCAACCCAAGACGCCTTATCTAATTTACTGAATGGAAAACCGTCTGAAGGCGAAAATGCTTCGGGTGAAGGTGACGATGTCCAATCAGGATTGAAGGGAAAAGAAAAAGGGGATCCTTCTTCTTCCAAATATTATGGAAATACGGGAAGTGGTGGTAACGGAAATTACAATTTATCTGGAAGAAACCCTTTGTCACGTCCTGTAGTAAATCCAACCTGTAACGAGGAAGGAATTGTAGCTGTGAGCATACAAGTAGACAATTCCGGCCGTGTGATCAAAGCGACTCCAGGAGTCAAAGGAACTACCAATACAGCACCTTGTTTGTTGGCCCCAGCCAAAGCAGCTGCCTTGCAAACACGATGGAATGCTGACAAAAATGCTCCTTCTCAACAAACAGGAGTAATTATTTATCATTTTACTTTATCCGAATAATTTTAGCACCTATCGTATGACGTATCAAGAATGCTTGGATTGGCTATTTGTTCAATTGCCGATGTATCAAAGAGACGGGAAAGCAGCCTATAAAAAGGATTTGAGAAATACTTTATTGTTAGCGCAGCATCTAAACAATCCTGAGCAAGGTTTTAAAAGTGTACATGTCGCAGGGACCAATGGAAAAGGTTCTTGTAGTCATATATTGGCTTCTGTATTGCAAGCAGCGGGTTATAAAGTTGGCTTGTATACTTCGCCACACCTCATAGATTTTAGAGAACGTATCAAAATAAATGGACAACCGATTTCGGAAATTAATGTGATAGATTTTGTGAGAAATCACCAGACTTTTTTTCAGGACAACCAACTTTCTTTTTTTGAGATGACCGTAGGTTTGGCCTTTGATTATTTTAGAAGAGAGCAAGTGGATATTGCTATTGTTGAGGTAGGTTTGGGCGGACGTTTGGACTCTACGAACATCTTACAACCTGAAGTGTCGGTTATTACCAATATAGGTCTTGATCATACACAGTTCTTAGGGGATACACATGAAAAGATTGCTGCTGAAAAAGGAGGAGTGATCAAGAAGAATATCCCTGTGGTAATTGGAGAATACCATGAAAAGACTTTCCCTGTATTTGAGCAGCTAGCACAAGAAAAAGGAGCTCCTTTGTATCTAGCATCTAAAAATAGTGATACCGAATTGGAATGTGATCTTAGAGGCTCTTATCAAAAGCACAACCTTAAAACGGTTTTACAAACGCTAGAAGTACTCAAAGAGAGAGGCTACGCAGTTTCTGAAGACCAACTCGATACAGGTTTGCAACAGGTTGTAGCTTCTACTGGATTGCTAGGACGTTGGCAGATTATATCTGAAACTCCAAAAGTCATCGCAGATACTGCACATAATAGAGAAGGGCTGACTTACACTATGACACAATTACAAGCTGAATCATACAAGAGTTTACACATTGTACTGGGTATGGTCAATGATAAGGACTTGCAGACTGTCTTACCTTTGTTTCCAAAACATGCACAGTATTACTTTTGTAAACCCAATTTGGGTAGAGGATTGGCTACATCTATACTGAAAGATACAGCTGTTGGCCATGATTTGAATGGAGAGGCTTTTGATACTGTCACCAAGGCTTTTGAAGCGGCAAAGTATAAAGCAGCCAAAGAAGATGTGATTTATGTAGGTGGAAGTACTTTTATCGTAGCTGAGGTATTAGAATTTTTGGAGACATTTTAAAAATTAAGTGTGTCTAAGTATTTTGTTTATAGTGAATTGAAATTTTTTTAGGGTTCAAAAATAAAAAAAGATGATTTTTTCTTAAGAAAAGCATTGTAGATATAAAAAAGGGTGTTATATTTGCCACCGCTAAGGGCAATTAGCTCAGTTGGTTCAGAGCACCTCGTTTACACCGAGGGGGTCGGGGG
>JBMZVD010000102.1:0-7165 GCA_049625305.1 Flavicella sp. | reverse complement strand
TTTGTAATTAATAGTATTCAGTCCCAAGTAAAATCCCCAATACAAAGGTCTTTCGTCAAAGTCAGGTAGTTGCAATACTTTCTTTTCTTGAGCAGTCAAAAATGTGCTGATCAATAGTGCACAAATACCAAATAAAGTGATTTTTTTTTTCATTCTTTTACTGTTCTCGATTCCTGTTCTACTTAGTAGCAGTGTAAATGGATGCTACACCAAAAGTTACAGGAATGTCCTTGCTATCTATAAACCCATTTTTTTCTAAAATATTGTTGAAGGCTTGTCCGTATGGAAAGGCATTGGCAGATTCAGAAAGATAGTTGTAGGCTGTTTTGTCTTTAGAAAAGAGTCTTCCAACCAAAGGTAGTATGAATTTTGAGTGTATATTATATCCTTGTTTAAAAGGTGTTTTTGTTGGCACAGCAGTTTCTAGAACTGCAAAAGTACCACCAGGTTTTAATACGCGGTATATTTCTTGAAGCCCCTTGTCAAGGTTTTCAAAATTTCGCACACCAAAGGAAACTGTGATTGCGTCAAAGTAATTGTCTTCAAAAGGTATTTTTTCAGAATCTCCCAATACCATTTGAATCAAGTTATCTAGGTTCTTATGAGCTATTTTTTCTTTACCCACCTCTAGCATTCCAGCAGAGATGTCCAGTCCTACAATTTCATCAGGTTGTAGCGAAGCCATCATAATGGCTAGATCTCCAGTTCCTGTGGCGATATCTAGAATTTTTTTCGGATTGTTTTTACCGATCAGTTGTATTACTTTTTTCCTCCATTTGACATCGATTCCAAAAGAAATCACACGATTTAAACCGTCGTAGTTTTTTGAAATTGTATCGAACATTTGAGCAACTTGCTCTTTTTTTCCAAGTTTGGAATCTTTATAAGGAGTAATTTTTTTTGACATAAGAATTATACAGCTTTTTTTTAACCATTAACTGCAACTACAGCGCTAATTTTGTTGGGGATCATTTCTTTCAACATGGTTTCAATACCATTTTTTAATGTAACTGTTGAAGAAGGGCATCCGCTACATGCACCCTGTAAAATCACATTGACAACTTGAGTCTCTTCGTCATAAGACTGAAATACTATATTTCCCCCATCTGCTGCTACTGCTGGTTTTACATATTCATCTAAGATTCCTGCGATATCCAAGGAGGTGCCTTTAAGTTCCTTTATGTCAACAGTAGGAGTTTCCATTTTTGGCTTTGCAATGGTCTCGTCGATGACCAGTTTGTTGGCTTCGATATAGTTTTTTATAAAGTGTCTGATTTCATTGGTGATCTCAGCAGTCCATGCTAGGGTTTCATTTTTTGTGATAGAAACATAGTTTTCGGCGATATAAACTTCTGTGACAAAAGGAAAATCAAATAGTTCTTTGGCCAATGGAGAGTTTACAGTTTCTGAAACATTTTTATATTCAAAATCTTTCTCGGTCAACAAACGATTACTGCCAAACTTAATCACGTTTGGATTTGGTGTGTTTTCAGCATAAATTTCAATTGCAATCTTCTTGGGTTCTGCAGCTGAAGTAACTACTTTGTTTCCTTGGTTAAGGTAAATTTCAATCAACTCACGAATCTCTTCTTGAATATCATTCCATTCGACGATATCAAATTTTTCGATAGCTATAAAATTAGCACTGATAAAGACTTTGCTTACAAATGGTAAGTGAAACAATTGTTTGGCAAGTGGAGATTCTTTTGTCTCATCCACATTGTTGTATTGGTAACTTCCTCCTTCGGTTAAAAGTTGGTTACTCATGAATTTTACAATACTAGGATTGTTGGTTTTCTCAGTAGAAATTAAATGCTTGTTCATGTCTTGAAAACTATTTTTTGCAAAAATAAACTAATTCCATCAGAAACAAGTGGTTCAACTGTTGAAAAGTTACTCAAAGGAACTTATAAGCTTCTAAATTTTAGAATTGAATGGACAGTGTCGCTGTAAATCTTCCTATTGTGTTATTCAAACTAGCGGGGTTAATGTTTTCTCCTTGTGTATAGATGTTGTAATGATTGTCAAATTGATTGTGTTCATAAGCAAAGTCTAAGGTGGATCTATTGAATTGAAGTCCAAGCCCTGCTGTCAGTCCTTTGTTGTAAATATCACCTTCATGAATTCTCAAAGGACTTTCTTCAAGAAAAGCTCCTCCTCTAAAACTAAACTGTTTCACTCGCAGTTCACCTCCAACTCTTAGCGTATTTGCACGTGCAAATGAATTTTGGATGTTGTTGTTTTCAACACTGAATTCGTAAGAATCTTGCAGCTTGATATCGCTGTAGTCTTTTGTGCTATAATCAATACTAATCAAGCCCCATGTGTCAAATATATATGCAAAACTAGCAGTAAATTTACTCGGAGTGTTGATGGCATACACGTAATTGAGTATTTCAGGGTTTACAGGGGCATTGTAATAGGTGTCATTTATGTCTGAACTGTAGATTTCTAATTCACCTTGCTCTAAAGCTCCTTCATAGTTGTTGCTCAAATCATAATCGATAGCGTTGGAGTTTTCTATAACTTCAGTATTCCACACGGGACTTTGGTAAGCGATTCCTAAGCGTAGGTTTTTAATTGGTTTTACAATGATACCAAGTCCTACAGAAATTCCTGAAGCAACTTCTGAAAGTTGTTGGTAATATTCGGCATACAATGTATTTCCTTCACCATCACTATTTACTTCATTTAAAAAAGTACTCTGTCTGAAATCAGTATTGTGAAAATTGATAGCGGCACCTAAATAAAAAAGGTTTTGGTATGCTGATGAAAGAGAAAAACTATATACGTCTTGCTTGCCATCAGTGATATTAGTAAAGGTTTGATTGTCAGGATTGTTGTAAGGGATTGGTTCTGCAGTAGAGTCAAAAGGATGGATGTTATATCTACCATAAACTCCATTGTTTCCATTGACTCTATAATTGTTTTTAAAGTCATTAGTGACACTGTAATTTACACCAAAGACAGTTTTAGACCAATCCGAATTTTGAGCGGTATCAAAAATAAATGCAGCACCAAATTGTCCGTTTCTAAATGAAGAAGCGTTGTTGAAACTTTTTGTTCCATAATAAGTAGCATCTGTGTCTAGGTTTGCAGAAGAGAGAGAACCGGAGATTTGGTTTCTATTAAACACAGCACCACCAGCAGGGTTAATATAAGTAGCACTTACATCGCCTCCTAACGCACCAAAAGCACCTGCCATTGCGTTGAATCTAGCTGTTCCATGGTAATTTTCTTGAGAAAATAAAAGTCCTAAATCATTGTATCCCAAAATTTGTGCTTTGCTTGTAATACTAGCTAGTATGGTGATTAAAAAAAGTAAATATTTCATGATGTGTTTTTGTTTCGTTATGTTTTTTTTCTACTATCTTCTTCTAGAACTTCCTGAGCTACGCGAACTACTACTTGGTCTGTTATAGCTTGATGAGTTACTGCTTGATCTGTTATAGCTTGATGAATTACTCCTAGAACTATTGTAATTGTATGAACGTCTTTCTGGGCTACTTGTTTGCCTTTGTGTTTGGTTGCTTGAACGAGCTTGGGAGCTTCTACCATTTGTTTGGCTACTATTTTGAGATTTGGTGTATGTGTTAGGCCTGTTGGTGTTGTAAGTTCTTCTTTGTGAATCGTTATTTGGTCTAGCGGTGTTTGAACTTCTTCTAGAAGTGTTTGTGGATGCACTACTTTTGGAATACGTTCTTCTGCTAGAGTCATAGTTGTTAGCTCTTGAAGATATTCTATTGCTCGTACTTCGTCTTTGACTGTTAGTAAACCTTCTTGAAGTGTTACCTCTTGAGTTTACTCCAGAGATGTTTTGGTTGAGGTATCTTGAATTGTAGGAATTTCTTTTTCCGTAGCTGTAATTTCTCGAAATAGGTCTGTATACAAATCCTGGATAATAGAAGTTATTGCCCCAGTAAGGTCCCCAATTGTACCCCCAATTGTATCCCCAGTTGTTTCCCCAAAAAGGTCCCCAATCGTAGCCCCAGTTAAATCCCCAATTGTTTCTCCAATTGTTTCTCCAAAACGGGTTTCCATAAAATCGCCAATCGTTGTAATTGTTCCAAAAAGGGTCGTAATTGTCGTTTATATAGATATTGTAGTTTTGTTGAGCGGGCACGTTGTCATTATAAACAACTGAATCTGAAGGATTGTCACTGTATGTTTCGTTCTCGTAGATTTCAGTTTCTAAATTTGCGATTCCGTTAGAAAAGGTTCGGTTGTAATCTCTTATTTCCTCTTGTGGAGCTACTCTTTGATACTCAGAATAGATGCCATCGTAATTATCTCCATAATTTTGCATAGATCCACAGGATGATAGTGTTAAAGTAACAATTAGCGTCGTTAAGGCGAGGCTGAAACTTTGAGGTGAATTATAGAATCGTTTCATAATCGTCAAATTTTATTGTTGAACAGTCTAAATTTAGTTAGTTTTGCGTGCAAAGAACACAAGCCCAAAATACAGTGTTTTAATTACAATATTTATGCCAAACTTTTAAAGATGAGCAAGAAGTTAACGAAAAGGAGTGAAGATTATTCAAAGTGGTACAACGAATTGGTAGTAAGAGCTGATTTAGCAGAGAATTCTGCAGTAAGAGGTTGTATGGTTATCAAGCCCTATGGTTATGCCATATGGGAAAAAATGCAAAAAGCATTGGATGAAATGTTCAAGGAAACTGGACATGAAAATGCATATTTCCCCTTATTGGTTCCTAAGAATTTATTCGAAGCTGAAGAGAAAAACGCTGAAGGGTTTGCAAAAGAATGTGCTGTTGTAACGCATTATAGGTTAAAAAACGACCCTGATAAAGAAGGGAAATTGATGGTTGATCCAAATGCCAAGTTAGAGGAAGAATTGGTGATTCGTCCTACGAGTGAGGCAATCATTTGGAATACTTATAAAGGTTGGATTCAGTCGTACCGAGATTTACCTCTATTAATTAACCAATGGGCCAATGTTATGCGTTGGGAAATGCGAACTCGATTGTTTTTAAGAACAGCAGAGTTCTTGTGGCAAGAAGGACATACAGCTCATGCTACTAAAGAAGAAGCGGTAACAGAGGCAACAAAGATGCAAGAGGTATACGCTGATTTTGCTGAAAACTTTATGGCAATGCCTGTTGTAAAAGGAGTCAAAACAGAAAGCGAACGATTTGCGGGTGCCTTAGATACGTATACTATTGAGGCCTTGATGCAAGATGGTAAGGCGTTGCAAGCAGGTACATCACACTTTTTAGGACAGAATTTTGCTGAAGCTTTCGATGTAAAGTTTACAAATAAAGAAGGAAAAAAAGAACATGTATGGGCAACTTCTTGGGGAGTATCAACCCGTTTGATTGGTGGCTTGATCATGACACATTCTGATGATTTTGGGTTAGTGTTGCCTCCAAAACTAGCACCAATTCAAGTTGTGATTGTTCCTATTTACAGAAAAGAAGAACAATTGGACGCGATATCAGAAAAAGCTTTTGAAATTGTTAATGACTTGAAATCAAAAGGTATTTCTGTCAAGTTTGACAACAGAGATACACACAAACCAGGATGGAAGTTTGCAGAATATGAACTCAAAGGGGTGCCATTGCGTATTGCAATGGGACCACGTGATCTAGAAAATGGAACTCTAGAATTGGCAAGACGTGATACATTAGAAAAAGAAAGTGTATCTCAAGAAGGAATTGCTGATCACATAGAAGTTTTGTTGAAAGAGATTCAAGAAAATTTATTCTCAAAAGCAAAAACATATAGAGATGACCATATCACGCCTGTTGATACTTTCGAAGAATTCAAAGATGTTATTGAAAATAAAGGAGGATTTGCATTGGCACATTGGGACGGAACGATTGAAACAGAAGAAAAGATAAAAGACCTTACTAAAGCGACTATTCGTTGTATTGCATTGGATGCTAAGGAGGAAGAAGGTGTCTGTGTATATTCGGGAGCTACTTCAAGCAAAAGAGTACTTTTTGCAAAAGCATATTAAGATAAAAAAAAAGTAAAAAACGTTTGCAGAATGTAAAATCATATGTATATTTGCAACCGCTAAAGAAATGAAGGCTGAAAGATGACTTCACTATTTTGCAAACGTTTTTTTACTTAGTGTTGTTCAGAAATAATTTTAAAAAAAAATCACAAAATTTATTTTGTCAGTTTTTAAAATCTTACTATTTTTGCCTCGCAAAAAAAAACAAATAACGGTCCGTTCGTCTAGGGGTTAGGACGCATGGTTTTCATCCATGTAACAGGGGTTCGATTCCCCTACGGACTACAAAATTAAGAGTTAAAAATATTTGAAATTATGGCAAATCACAAGTCAGCATTAAAAAGAATTAGAAGCGATCGCGAGAAGCAGTTGAGAAATAAGTACCAGCACAAAACTACGCGTAATGCTGTAAGAGCATTGAAGGCTTTGACTGATAAGAAAGAAGCAGAAGAGAAATTGCCTTCTATCGTTGCTATGTTACACAAGTTAGCTAAGAATAATATAATTCATGCTAACAAAGCAAGCAACTTACAATCTAAATTGACAAAGCACGTAGCTGCATTGTAATTTATAGTTGGTCCGTTCGTCTAGGGGTTAGGACGCATGGTTTTCATCCATGTAACAGGGGTTCGATTCCCCTACGGACTACAAATTAACAAAAAGAGTTCCATATCAATGGAGCTCTTTTTTTTTGTAATAAAAAGAAGGGGTGTTGCCGTGTTGTTTTTTGAAGAGCTTGCTGAAATACTTTCGATCGGAATAGCCAGTCATATAACATGTATCTGATACTGAATAGCCTTTTTTTTCAAGCAATACCTTTGCGATAGAAAGTCTGTATTCACGTATAAATTGTACGTAACTCTTTCCGGTAATCAATTTTATTTTTTTATACATACTAGAATGACTCATATGCAACTCATTGGCTATTTTTCCTGCTTTTAAGTTTTCTTCATAAATATTTTTGTCCAGTATGCGATATAGCTTTTCAATAAACACATCGTCAGAAGATTGAATCGAGACTCTTGGTTTTTTTGAGGGATAACTATGTTTTGTTTTTCTAAAGATTTTTTTTATGGATCTTGTAAAATAAGTTTCTACTTTTTCAATAAAAGATTTTCTTTTAAAAACACGTTTTAAATACATCATATCCATTTATAATTAAGTTTGACACTATTTCCATCT
>JBMZVD010000101.1:0-7198 GCA_049625305.1 Flavicella sp. | reverse complement strand
TGAAAGTATGTTTTTTAATTTTTTCTTTGAGAGCTTCTCTGTTAACCAGTCCAATCTTTCTCCCTTTAGATAAGATTAGCCCTTCTTTTTTAAGGTTAGAAAATGTTCTTATAACTTGTTCTTCAGTAGTACCTGAATACTCGGCATATTCTTTTCTCGATAGATTTAATTTAAGAAGTGACTCTTCCGATCCAAATTTTGCATCCAAATGCAATAAGCTGTCTATAAGACGCTCTCGCACTGACATTTGGGCTAGTTTTCGAACCCTCGTTTCGCTAAGGCTTAATTCATCTGCATAAAATAACATAAAATCAAATGTCAATTTAGGGATGTTTAATAAGGTTTCCTTTAAATCTTCCTTTGAAAAATAACAAAGAGTTGTGTTTTCTAGTGTTTGTGCTGAAATTGCATAGTATTTAGAGGAGCCAAAACCACCTCTGTGACCAATAACTTCGCCGTCTCCCGCAAATCTCACGATTTGTTCTCGGTCGTCAACTCCAGTTTTTACAACTTTAACCTTTCCTGAGTATGCAAAAAACAGACCGTGTGCGGGTGTTCCTTCGATGATAAACTGCTGTCCTTTTTTTGCTTTTATAGTGTGTTTTTTGTCAAAAAAGTTTTTGATTTTTTTTTCATTAGTGTTTTTTTTGATCAAACAGTTTGAGTTTTTACAATTAATACAGTTTTCCATGAATGTTTTTTTAAAAAATGATTTTGTCACACTTTTAGAGTTTAAAATTAGGAATTTATGCAAACTTATTTTATGGTTTTACAGAGTTCTAATGACTGTGTTTTATCATGTTTTATAACATGGTAATGATGTTTTAATAAAAAATTATAAATCAAGGAAACTAATTTTTGTGTCGTAAATTAGTTAGATTTTTACTTGCTTGTGTTCAGGGTCTTCTTGTGTGTTTAGTTTATACTAACTTGATTTCAAGGGTAATTTCGTATTCTTTTAGGTGTTAATAAGTATAAAGAATGTTTGCTGTGGTGTCACGAAAAGTAGCTTAATTGCTACATATTATTTCAATTCAAACTAACTAGTATGTTGCAAATAGCTATGTATTAAAAAAGCATCTAAAACTTAAGTTGTTTTAGATGCTTGTTTGGTTTGGGGTTGGATTACGAGAACATACTAGTTTAACTGTCTAAGAAAAAATTATGTTCTGATATTTCTTTCTTAAGTAATGGTACGTCTACAATACCTAATCTTTTTCCTTTGCTTTTTAATAAGTTTTCTTTTTTTAGACTTGATATGATGCGTATCACTTGTTCTTCTGTTGTTCCGGCAAAGTCTGCATAATCTTTTCTAGGTAGTTGAATGTTGAAAAATCCTTCAGTATCTTGACCAAATTTTCTGAAAATATATAAGAATGCGTCTATAACTTTTTCACGCACACTCATTTGTGCAAATTTGCGAACTTTTGTTTCGGATCTATTTAACTCTTCGGCGTAAAACAGCATGAGTTCATATGTAAGTTCTGGAACGTCTTTTAACATTTTTGCGAGAACTTCATTAGTAAAATTACATAAGATTGAGTCTTCAAGAGCGACTGCTCCTATTGGGTACTTCTTTTTTGATCCAAATCCTCTGTGTCCAATTATTTCGCCGTCATGAGCAAATCGAACTATTTGTTCTCGGCCATATATACCAGTTTTCACTACTTTAACCTTTCCATTTTTTACAAAAAAAAGGCCATGTGCTGGAGCGCCCTCAAGTATGAATTGTTGGTTCTTTTTACATTTTACACTATGTTTTTCTGCTATAAACTTGTCAATATTTACAATTTCTAAGTTTTTATGGATTAAGCAATTTGTATTTGTACATGTATTACATTCATTCATATGCCAAAACGTATTAATTATACTGCAAATATACGTAATAATATTTTAATATTACGTATTAATACGTAATAATATTTTTTATATTTAATTTATAACATGTGTTTAGTGTCTTCTGTAGTTTAGTTGTATAAAGGGTTTATGTTATTTTATTCTCTTTAAAATATGATTTTTAAACATGTTTATTAGTGATGTAACCTCTTGCTTTTAGTTTTTTTACGTAAAATTACTTAGTTTTGTTTTTTATAAATATCTAAATCTACGTATATGAAAACTGTCTTAGTTGTTGGGAATGGAATGGTAGGCTATAAATTTTGCGAAAAGTTTGTCGCAGCAGGTGTTGCGTCTGGCTATAAAATAATTGTGTTTGGAGAGGAACCTAGACCAGCTTATGACAGGGTACATTTGAGTGAGTATTTTGCTGATCAAAATGCAGAACGCTTGAGTATGGCACCTAGGGCTTGGTATGAGGAAAATGGAATTACATTGATTACAAACGAACGTGTTATAGACATTGATAGAGGTGCCAAATCAATAACTACAGTTAGTGATACTTCATATTCATATGACTACTTAGTGCTTGCAACTGGCTCTTCAGCTTTTGTGCCTCCTATTCCTGGTATAGAAAAAGAAGGTGTTTTTGTGTACAGGACGATTGAAGATTTAGATGCTACGATGGCCTATGTAGCTAAACTTAAATCTGAGGGCACTGCTAAAAATGCTGCTATTTTGGGCGGAGGACTTTTGGGTTTAGAAGCAGGTAAGGCCATTTTAGATATGGATTTGTCTGCTTCAGTGGTTGAATTTGCGCCAAGGTTGATGCCGAGACAGTTGGATAATGATGCCAGTAAAGTATTGCAAGGCAAGTTGGAAAATTTGGGTATAGAAGTGCTTTTGAGCAAAGCTACAAAATCTATTAAAGGAGATACTTTTATCACTGGGATGGATTTTGGTCACGGAGATGAATTAAATGTTGATATGCTTTTGGTTTCTGCGGGGATTCGTCCTCGTGATGAATTGGCAAAAAGCTGTGGGCTTGAAGTTGGAGAACGAGGAGGAATCCTTGTGAGTAATGATATGAAAACTTCTGATCCTTCTATTTATGCGATAGGAGAATGTGCTCTATTGAATCAAATGATTTACGGCTTGGTTGCCCCTGGTTACGATATGGCTGGAATTGCAGTAGGTCAAATAATAGGTGAAGAAAAATTAATGCCTTCTTCCATAGACATGTCGACAAAGTTAAAGTTGAGTGGAATTGATGTTGCAAGCTTTGGAGATGCTCTTAATGAAGAGGGTGAAGGTGTGGATATTGTGTTTGAAAATAAGTTTCAAGGTATTTACAAGAAAATAGTTGTATCCAAAGATGGAAAGTTACTCTTGGGAGGTATTTTAGTTGGTGATGCTAGTGATTACAATATGTTACATCAAATATTTTTAAATGGAATGCCGATTCCCGAAAATCCTGAAGATTTGATTTTAGGAGCTAGAGGAGGTAATGCTGAAAGTTTTGGTTCGGTTTTGGATTTGCCTGATACAGCAGTGGTTTGTTCTTGTGAAGCTGTTAGTAAAGGGGATATCTGCTGTAAGGTAGAAGCGGGTACCAGTTCTTTAAAAGAATTGGCGCTTGAAACAAAAGCAACTACCGGTTGTGGTGGGTGTAAACCGATGGTTGAAGATATTTTAAAAGAGACTTTAAAAGCTTCGGGTAAAGTGGTTAAGGAATCACTTTGTGAGCATTTTGACTATTCGAGACAAGAATTGTTTGATATCATTAAATTGAAAGGTTATCGCACTTTTAATGAGGTTTTAGATGCTCATGGGAATGGTCATGGTTGTGAAGTGTGTAAACCAGCCATGGCTTCGCTTTTTGCAAGTATTTACAATGAAACCGCAAACAAGCAAGAAGATATTCAAGATTCAAATGATCGTTTCCTTGCCAATATCCAAAGAAATGGAACCTATTCTGTCGTGCCTAGAGTCGCGGGAGGTGAAATTACACCGAAGCAACTTATAGTGATTGGAGAGATTGCTGCTAAATACGATTTGTATACAAAAATAACGGGAGGGCAACGTATAGATTTATTTGGAGCTCGCTTGGATCAGTTGCCAGAGATCTGGAAAGATCTCATTGACGAAGGTTTTGAAAGTGGACATGCTTACGGGAAATCTCTTAGAACTGTCAAAAGTTGTGTGGGTTCTACTTGGTGTCGATATGGAATGGATGAAAGTGTAAGTTTTGCCATTGAAATTGAAAATAGGTACAAGGGAATTCGTTCTCCTCATAAAATCAAAGGAGGGGTTTCTGGTTGTATCCGTGAATGTGCAGAGGCAAGGTGTAAAGACTTTGGAATGATCGCTGTAGAAGGCGGTTGGAATTTGTATGTAGCGGGTAATGGAGGAGCCAATCCAAAACATGCTGTTTTACTAGCCGAACAAATAGACAACGACACGGTTGTGAAATATGTGGATAGGTTTCTAATGTTTTACATCAAAACCGCTATGCCATTACAAAGAACAGCAGCATGGTTGGAGAAATTAGAAGGAGGGATAACGTATCTGAAAGATGTTATTATAAATGATAGTTTAGGGCTTTGTGATGACTTAGATAGAGAAATGAATGCCTTAGTAGATACTTATAAATGTGAGTGGAAGGAAGCTATTGAAAATATAGAAATAAAAAACCGATACAGTCACTTTGTAAACTCTGATGAAATAGATAAAAATCTAAACTTTGTTCCGTTGAGAGGTCAGAAAATGCCTGAACATTGGAAGTCCTAGATTGAATGTGATGAAAAGTCTCATGATAAGTTTTAAGAATAGATGCTCAAAAAAAACAAAAAATATGTCAACAAATTTAGAATGTAATTTAGCAACAAAATTAAAAGAGGTTAGTGTTTGGTTCAAGGCAGCCTCTGTTTCAAAATTCCCAGCAAACAGCGGAGCTTGTATTAAGTATAAAGAAAAGCAAATTGCAGTTTTTAATTTTACAAGAGAGGGGAAGTGGTATGCTTGCCAAAATTTATGTCCTCACAAAATGGAAATGGTACTATCTAGAGGAATGATTGGTGATGATTCTGGGATTCCAAAAGTAGCTTGCCCTATGCATAAAAAAACCTTCTCCTTAGAGACAGGTGAAAATCTCAACGGAAATTTGAATGGGATAGAGGTGTTTCCTGTTGAGATACGTGATGGT
Source organism: Flavicella sp. (assembly GCA_049625305.1). Classification (GTDB taxonomy): domain Bacteria; phylum Bacteroidota; class Bacteroidia; order Flavobacteriales; family Flavobacteriaceae; genus Flavicella. The sequence continues at coordinate 2,157 of JBMZVD010000101.1, read as the reverse complement.
TTTGTTTATGTAGGTTTCGAAAGTTGAAATTTGAATTAATTGAAAATCCTTTTTTTATGATACTGTGCCTATTTTAATATAGGTGTTTGATATTCGTATATTTATGGTATTTTTGTAATACACAGTGATTAATTGCTGTGCAAAATTTCTACCATATCTATGAATACAAAAAAGTTCAATGAAGCAATGCTTCTTTTCGACGCTGCTAATCGTCAAGATCCTAATTTTGAAACATGGCAAGGTGAAACGTATCCAAAGGAGCTTTTGTATGCAGAGCGCATGACAAAAATTCTAAATGAGTTTGCGCCAAATGCTTCTGAGGCAGTTCAATTAAGTGCTAGGTGTCAGCATATTTGTAGGTGGGAAATACCAAGAGATTCTTACGCTATGGATCGAACAGGTTACCTTTTGTGGCGTAGAGACTTAAAGAAGTTTCATGCTCGTAAAGCCACTGAAATACTCTCAAAGATAGGGTATGATGAGGAAACCATCAATAAAGTTTCCTTTTTACTTCAGAAGAAACAACTCAAAAAAAACGCAGAAACACAATTGCTAGAAGATGTTATATGTCTTGTGTTTTTGGAATTTTATTTTGAAGAATTTGCTTTAAAATACAAGGAAGATAAGTTGATAGATATCGTTCAAAAAACATGGAAAAAAATGTCTGAATCTGGTCATGATGCAGCTTTAAAAATTCCATTTTCTTCAACTTCCTTGGCATTAATTCAAAAGGCCTTATCTGCTTAGTTTTAATCAAAAAGAGGTGTTTTTTAGTATGAAATCAGAAGACCATAAAAACCTGTATTGGCAGTTCAAGAAAAAATTGGTTCGTATTTTTTTGATTGTAGCTGTTTCACCTCTTGCCTTTTATAGTATTCTTGTTTCAAATCAAATCCAGATTTCACATTCTTTGGTTTTGGTTTTGCTTTTTATTTTTGTATTGTTACTCCTTGTAAAACGTTCTGTTTACAAGAGTATTAGTGTTTTAAATGAGTTTAGTAATCGAACCATTTCAAAGGTGTCGTATTTAAAAAATCAATATGAGCTTAAAGATTTAGCTTATCAGGAGTTAGAGAGTTTGAATTTTGTAGTTGACAATGCTGCTCTTTTCGCTAGTGTCAAAATGGATGGTACTGTTTTGAACATGAGCAAGAAACTTAGAGACCTGCTAGCTTTAGAAGCTAACGATATACGTGGGTCAATAGAATCCTTATTGACCGTCAGAGAAGGACAGCAACAGAATATCAAAGATATTCTAGCTTCAACGAGGCATAAGATATGGTCTGGTGAGTTAGAATTGGAAACCATCAAGGAAAAGATAGTATGGATGCAGTTTACTATAATTCCTATGCACAACACACCAGGAAGACCTAGCTTGTTTTTGATTGGAAATGATGTGACTGAGCACAAAGAATCACAAAGAGAAATAGATCGTATCAAACAGTTGGAGTACGAATATAAGGTGCAAGTACAAAAAGATCAAGCCAGTCAAATTGTCGAAGCTCAAGAGGAAGAACGCAAGCGAATTGCTAAAGATATTCACGATGGTATAGGTCAGATTTTAACCGCTTTGAAATTTAGTGTGGAATCTATCAATATTGACAATCCAGAGAAAGCAAAAACTAAATTAGAAGACTTAAAAAATGTTTTTGGGCAGCTTATAAAGGATGTGCGTGCTGTTACTTTTAGTTTGACTCCTCCAGAGTTGAGTGATCACGGAATTGCGCCTGCTCTAAAAAAAATGACGGAAGAAATTTCCAAATTATCTGGAGTCAATATTTTATTTGAGAACAAAACTAATTTCAACCAACGTTTTGATTCTCTTGTTGAGACAAATTTGTATCGAGTTGCGCAAGAAGCCATTAATAATTCTTTAAAATATGCGAACTCTACTTATGTATTGGTTACTGTAAGCCATACTAAGGATATGGTCAGTGTATTAATAGACGATAACGGAGAGGGTTTCGATGTAAGCAAGGTTCAAGATTCTGAAAAAGGTTTAGGAATGGGGCTTTTCTTTATGAAAGAGCGTATCAATTATGTAAATGGAAGGCTTTTTATTCACTCAGAAATAGGAGAGGGAACTAGGGTTACGATTAATATTCCTATAAATTAGTTTTTTAGTCTTTATTTGTAACTATTTTTTATTGATTGAAT
>JBMZVD010000100.1:0-7282 GCA_049625305.1 Flavicella sp. | reverse complement strand
GATCATCTCATAGAGCGTAAAAACTACGTGTCCACCATCCAATGCAGGAATTGGTAATAGATTCATAAAGCCTAACATAATTGATAAGAAAGCAGTGATGCTCCAAAATGCTTGCCAGCTCCATGTAGAAGGGAAAATACTTCCGATTGAGATAAATCCACCCAAACCTTTGTACGCTCCCGTTTCTGGATTGAATACTTTTTTCAATTGTTTGACGTAATCAGTCAATGTTTTGTATCCCTTTAAAGTACCTGCAGGAATAGCTTCAAGAAGACTGTATTCTTTCGTTTCCAATTTGTAGTAGCCCAAACGTTCCATGTCGGCAGTAGGAAGTGTTCCCAAACTCACACCGATTTTACTGTTTTCATTCAAAATCACACTGATTTCCTCTCGAGTTTCGTTGCGTTGCACCGTCAATATAACTTCTTGGTTTTTAAAGTTTTTCAACAGGCGTTCAGCCTCGTCAAAATATTTGATACGGATGCCATTGATTCCTATTACGATATCTTTTTGTTGCAAGCCACTTTCACTATTTTTTGATCCTTCTGGAAATCCTCCGATGACAAATGGGATTCTTGGTTGTAGGAAAGGAGTTTTACCGTTTTTGATAAGTTTCGAAATAAAGTCAACAGGTATTTCTTTTTCTTCGATATTTCCTTCACGTTCAATTACGTATTTATTTCCGTTGACAAACTCACCAGTCAAGCTCGAGAATGCTTTGATTTTTTTCCCATCAATGCTGATGATTTTATCTCCTGTCTGCAAGCCTAAATCGGTTCCAAGTGAGTTTGTAACCCAGAGACCATCTTTGAGATTTTCATTAGGTAAGTAGCTTTCACCCCAAGTAAATAGGATCAAAATATAAATCGCAAACCCCAAAACGAAGTTTACAATAACACCACCAAGCATGATGATCAAACGCTGCCAAGCCGGCTTGGATCTGAATTCCCATGGTTGAGCAGGTTTACTCATTTGTTCGGTATCCATACTTTCGTCAATCATTCCAGAAATTTTCACATAACCACCCAATGGAATCCAACCGATTCCATAAACAGTATCTCCAATTTTCTTTTTGAACAGTGAGAATTTATAGTCAAAAAATAGGTAGAACTTCTCAACACGTGTTTTGAAAAGTTTGGCAGGGATAAAATGCCCCAATTCGTGCAAAACAATTAAAAATGACAAACTCAATATAAATTGTGATGCTTTAATAAAAATTTCCATGTATTTATTTTAATAATAAAATCGAAAGCAAATGTACAATTTTAAACAATTCATTTGTCTTGAATCGACTAAAGATTCCTTTACAAATAGTTAAAATTTTAAATCCTCAATATTTTTAAGTGTAATTTGAATTTCATTGATGAGTAAATTGTAATTTTGCTTTATTATGGAAGTAAATTATTTTAAAAAGTCTGTTCCTACATTGGTTGTGATGTTGGCATTCAGTGTATTAGGTGTATTTGTTTTTTACAAGTTGTTAAGTCCTAAAAAACGCTTGCCCGTTTACAGTCCTGTTGATGTCAATCCTAGGTTGGTTGATGCTTCTTTACACCATGTTAAGAAAAATCATCGGATTGCAGATTTTGAATTATTCAATCAAAATGGGGATACAATAAGTGCAGTAACTTTTGAGAATAAAATTTATGTTGCCGATTTCTTTTTTACAAGATGTGCCACTATTTGTCCTGTTATGACTACAAATATGAATAGTTTACAAGCAGCATTCCTAGGTGATGACGAAGTTTTATTATTGTCACATTCAGTAACTCCGGTCATGGATAGTGTACCTATTTTGAGAGATTATGCCAATTACAAAGGGGTGATAGATGGGAAATGGCATTTGGTAACAGGGGCAAAAAAACAAATTTACAACTTAGCACGAAAGAGCTATTTTGCTGTTTTAGATGAAGGTGATGGAGGGGATCAAGATTTTATTCATACTGAACAATTTGTACTCATCGATAAAAAACGACGCATCCGAGGTTATTATGACGGTACTGACCCCAATGAGGTAGCTCGTATTATCGAGGATATTGGTATATTAAAGGAAGAGTAATTATAGCTTTTGAATCTTTATGAATTTAGATTCATAAATTTCTACAGGGTATTTATAATTGGTCTAATTTAGTATCTTTGTTAGCACACAATTTATAAATTTAATTGTCTTTATTTGATTTATTCAGTTCTCAATTTACAAAGAGGCGAGTCTGGAATAATCCAGGACTTGGCTTTTGATGAAATTCCTTTGCCTTTGATAGAAATGGGATGCATTCCAGGAAAAGAAGTTACTCTAGTTCAGGTATCTCCCATGAAAGATCCACTATACATAAGGGTAAATGACAGCCATTTTGCCATTCGTCAAGCTACTGCTGCTTGTATACTCCTTGAAAAAATTACTATTCATGCCAACGAATAAAAGGATAAATATATCTCTCGTAGGAAATCCAAATACAGGAAAAACTTCTTTGTTCAATCAGCTGACAGGTTTGACCCAAAAAGTTGGAAATTACCCGGGAATCACAGTAGATAAAAAACAAGGGACTTGCAGACTGAGTGATGATGTCATTGCTAATATTACAGATTTGCCAGGTACTTACAGTGTCAATCCTACATCTTTGGATGAAAGTATTGTTTTGGAAACTTTACTCCACAAGCAGGGAGCTGATTATCCAGATGTGCTCGTAGTGGTCTCTGAAGTAGAAAACCTCAAACGTAATTTATTGCTTTTTACACAGGTTAAAGATTTGGGTATTCCTGCTTTGCTTGCGATCAACATGTCTGATCAACTAAAGTCAAAAGGAATTCAAATTGATATTCCTAAGTTGTCAACTTTGTTGCAGACCGAAATCGTAATGGTAAGTGCCAGAAAAGGAACCGGCATTGATACTTTGAAAACAGCTCTTTTGGGCTACGAATCTTTTCAAACGGATTCTTCACTTTCCATTTTCAATAAAATTGACCCTGCTTATTTTGAGGAGATAGAGGGAGCCTTGAATTCTCAGTCTTTGTACAATTCATGGTTATTGATAACGCAGGAATATCCTTTGCGTTTTGTGTCAGAAGCAACTCAAAAAGTGGTGGCTACTTTTCGTAGCGAAGCACAAAAAATAAAAAAATACCAGCACAAAGAAACTATTTATAGGTATCAGTTTTTAAACGATGTTTTGAAAAAGACCTATACCATTGACCGTTTAAAAGGGGCAGACATGCGTGCTGTTTTAGATCGATTTTTACTCCATAAAATTGGAGGTTTTGTTTTTTTTACGGCCATTTTGATATTGATGTTTCAATCTGTTTTCGAATGGGCTTCAGGTCCTATGGATTTTATTGACGAATCTTTTTCCACTTTGAGTTCATGGACAAAAGCTTCCTTACCAGATGGAGTGTTCTTTGATTTGATTACAGAAGGAATCATACCAGGAATTGGTGGAATCGTAATTTTTATTCCTCAGATAGCTATCCTATTTTTGTTTGTTTCGGTGTTGGAAGAGTCTGGTTATATGAGCCGCGTAGTATTTTTGATGGACAAGTTGATGCGTCGTTTTGGTATGAGTGGAAAAAGTGTAATTCCACTAATTTCTGGTACTGCCTGTGCAATTCCTGCTATCATGGCTACACGAAATATCGGAGGTTGGAAAGATCGCTTGATAACAATTTTAGTAACTCCATTTACTACCTGTTCAGCACGTTTACCGGTTTATGCTATTATTATTGCTTTGATTATTCCAGATGAAAGGGTATTGGGTGTTTTTAATATGCGAGGCTTAGTTTTGATGGCTTTGTATGTGTTGGGTTTTGTAAGTGCGCTATTGGCAGCTTACGTTTTGAAAAAAGTATTGAAAGTTGATAATAAGAGCTTCTTTATCGTAGAGATGCCAAACTATAAGTTACCCTCTTTTAAGAATGTCGCTTTTGACGTACTGGAAAAAACCAAATCCTTTGTTTTTGGAGCGGGGAAGATAATTTTAGCACTGTCTGTTGTGCTTTGGTTTTTAGCCTCTAATGGTTCGGAAGATTTTGACAATGCTGAAAACAATTTTGAAAATCAGCGCAGTACAATTTCTGAGGAATCTTTTGATGCTTCCATTGCTGCTTATAAACTAGAACATTCTTATATAGGAAGTATGGGAAAAGTAATTGAACCTATTATTCAACCTTTAGGGTACGATTGGAAAATAGGAATTGCACTCATCAGCTCTTTTGCCGCAAGGGAGGTTTTTGTAGGAGCACTTTCTACAATTTACAGTGTAGGTTCTGAAGATGAAGGAACAATCAAACAACGTTTGGCAGCTGAAGTTCACCCTGATACCGGAGAGAAACGTTTCAATTTTCCTGCAGGTATGTCCCTGTTGGTGTTTTATGCTTTTGCCATGCAATGTATTGGGACACTCGCCATTGTAAAGAGAGAGACCAAATCATGGATATGGCCGTTGATTCAATTAGTAGGAATGGGAGTTTTGGCTTATCTTTCTTCTTTGTTAACCTTTGTAATTCTAAAGTAAAATGCTTCAACAAGGACTTGTATATATTGTTTTGGCTTCAGCGGTTTTGTATCTTCTAAGTAAGTTTTTGTTTAAGAAAAAAAGAAAGAAAGATTGTGGATCCGATTGTGGGTGTCATTAATCAGCTATATTTTTTAGGATGGTAATAGGTCACTATTCTATTGATATTTCTTTTCATCAAGATAAAAAAACCTGACAAACAGTGTTTGTCAGGTTCTTATTCGTGTCCTTCTAAAAAGGTTTTTTTAGAATTTTAGAGTCATTCCAACCAAGAAGTTACGCGTCGCTTGTGGGTAGTAGCCAGCGTATTCGTAGGTTGTGATTTCATTTGGAACTGAGTAATCATCTATCCAAGTGCCATAGTATCCATTTGATACATACTTTTCGTTAAAGATATTGTTTACCAATGCCGTAAAAGTTACTGATTTGAATACTTTTTTTGTATTTAACGTATAGCTCACATTAAAGTCATTTATGAAATAGTCTTCTAATTTTGAGGCAGCTGAGTCGTTGTTGCCCATAAATTGTTCCCCTACATATTTAGAAAGTAAACTAATTTGTAAGTTGTCTTTAGGCGCATATGTTAAAAAGTTACCTGCTATTATTTCAGGAGAAAAAGATATATTGGTGTCTCCAAAGTTTTTCAAAGCACCGTCCCATTCTTCTTTATAGTCGACATTTTTGTTTGAGCTTAAAGCGACATTAGGTCTCAAAGAAAATCCAGCTCCTAAATCGAATTCTGCGTCAATTTCTAAACCTGAACGGTAGCTTTCTCCCACATTTTTACGCAATGGTTCTCCTGTATTCGGGTCAATTCCTCCAGACAATACTAATTGGTCTTGATAAGCCATAAAGTATACGTTGGCGTTAATTTTAATTCTCTCAGCAGCAAAACGCCAACCCAATTCGTAGTCGTCTAATTTTTCAGGTTTTGGATTTCCGTTTTCGTAATCTCCACGGTTAGGCTCTCTATTGGCACGTGCGTAAGAAGCATAGATACTACTATTTTCATCCACAGTAAATGTCAATCCTGCTTTTGGGTTAAAGAAGTTGAACGTATCGTCTACTTTATTGGCAGCCACTCCAGTAGCCTTGTAATTGATATAACGATATTGTAGATCTGCATAGGCAGTCAATCGATCACTGAATTTGTGGTTTGCTTTTAAGTAAGTGTTGCCGTCAATTTTATCTCCGTAGGTGTCATAGTATTTATGACGGATACTCGTTTGACTTGCATATTGCGCCCAAATAACTCTTCCATAGTGGTCTCCTTTGTATTCGTTGATAGCACCACCAAAGGTAACGTTAGTATTATTTTGCTTGTAGTCCAACGTAAAGGTCATACCGTAGAAATCGTTGTTCAACCATTTTCTACGAATCAAGTCTGTAGTATCGATTGTGGTATTTTCAATAACAATTGGAGTCAATCCATATTCAGAAAAATCTTCTCCTTCTTTAAATTGTTCGTAATACCCTCTTCCCCATGTGTAGTGTAAACCAAGGTTAGAAGACCAATTACTTGAGATTTTTTCATTCCAAAGCAATTGGAAGTGGTCTTGGTTGTAATGGTCAATTTCATTATCGTACGTATATGGGTTTTGACGTCTGTTTTCTGCAAGTTGAGTTGCGTCAATACCATACCAAGCTTGGTATGTTTCCTCACCACCTCCAAACATGATTGCTTTAATCAAAGTGTTGTCATCTACGTAACTACCTTGTAAGAAGTATGAGTTCAAGTCAGAAAAAGCTCGGTCAATATATCCGTCAGAAGTAATCTTTGATATTCTACCTGCCAATTCAAAGTGGTCATTTAATTTTCCTGTACTAAATTTCAAGGTGTTTTTAAATGTATTGTATGAACCTGTAGAGCTTGCAATTTCAGCATAGGCATCTTGAGAGAATGCATCTGTCAACATGTTCAAACTTGCTCCAAAAGCACCGGCACCATTGGTAGAAGTTCCCACCCCACGTTGCAATTGTAAGTTCTCAACAGAAGAAGCGAAATCTCCGATGTTTACCCAAAATGTACCCATAGACTCAGAGTCGTTGTAAGGAATACCGTTGATAGTCACATTGACACGTGTTGCGTCTGATCCACGGACACGGATTCCTGTGTACCCAATACCTGCTCCTGCGTCAGAAGTTGTAACAACAGAAGGTAAGTAATTCAACAATACCGGGATGTCTTGCCCTAAGTTTCGCTTGGCAATTTCCGTTTTGTCCATGTTAGAGTGTGTTACGGGCGCGTCAGATTTTACACGAACTCCGGAAACCAATACCTCGTCCAAGATGTTGGTAGCATCCGACAGATTGAAGTCGATTTTTTGGTTTGCAGCTACGGTTACAACTTGTTTTTTTGTGGTGTATCCTACATAGGATACCTCTAGTTCATAGGTTCCTGCCTCTAAAGAAAGCTTGTAGTTTCCACTGAAATCAGCAGTCACACCTTTGTTTCTTTCTTTTACCAATACGGTAGCGCCTACAAGTGGTTCTTGTTTGTCATTGCTCACTTTTCCTGAAAGTGTGAACGATTGTGCATTTCCTACGAATGCGTACATACATAGGCCTAAAAAAGCTACTAGGAACTTCACTTTTTTACTAAAAATAAAATTTTTCATTTTAAAAAAATGAATAAAAAGAGGTAATTATTCTTAATGTTTAAATTAATAATAATTGTGCATAATTATGCGTTTAATAAAAATAATGTACTTCGATAAGTACTTCCCTTGGCAGCATTACCTGCCCAGGTTCTTTGGGTATGATCTCAGCCGAATGGC
>JBMZVD010000099.1:0-7532 GCA_049625305.1 Flavicella sp. | reverse complement strand
GGATCACTAGAACCTGAGTGTTGCTCCCATGAACTCACTGATGTCAAGTCTCCATCTGATGTACCATAATCAAAATTCTCCTCAAGTACTTGACCGTAAGAAAAAGCAGAAATCAACAATGCAAAAACTGCTGTTAAAATGTAATTTTTTTTCATAATTAAATTAGTGTTAATGTATATACAAATATACACTGAAACAGTGTGGCTAATAAATACAGATTAAAAATTTACACAAAAATAATACTGACTGTAAATCCCTGCTACATGACAGAAAAAAAATCAACCTTTGTTTATTTCTTGTATGCTTTAGATGCTAAAATTCAAGCGCATTAACAATTAATTAACATAAACGTGTTTTATCAGTTTGACTACATTTGATAATAAATAATACGATGTAATTGTTATTTTAATCAAAAAAGACATGTTGGTTTACGGAAACAAAAAACCTTCAATTTGTATTGAAGGTTTTTCTATAACAGTTACTGAAGAATTAGCAAATACCTCAGCTATTTTATTCAAAATAGAAACATAATTTTTAAGCCTCTTTGCTTTCGCGCATAGCGGCTTTTTCTTTGGAACGAATTTCTTTGGCTTTTGCCTTAGATGCCTCGTTACGATCAATCTTATGGTCTGGACGGGTCCATTTTGGATTTTCTCCCTTGGCTTCAAATTGAGAATCTGCAGACTCTACCGTTTTAGGCTGTACCTTTTTGGTAAAAGGTTTCATCGGGTTCAACCCTAACTTTTTAAAGAGTTTCATGTCTTCATTGACATCTGGATTTGGCGTGGTCAACAATTTGTCTCCAGCAAAAATAGAGTTGGCTCCTGCGAAGAAACACATCGCTTGCCCTTCTTGGCTCATCTGCGTTCTTCCTGCAGACAAACGTACTTGAGTTTCTGGCAATACAATACGAGTTGTCGCTACCATACGAATCATTTCCCAAATCTCAACAGTTTCTTGGTCTTCCAAAGGAGTCCCTTCTACCGCTACCAAAGCATTGATAGGTGTAGATTCTGGTTGTGGGTTCAGGGTAGACAAAGCGACCAACATCCCTGCACGGTCTTCTACCTTTTCTCCCATACCAATAATACCACCCGAACAAACGGTAACATTCGTTTTTCGGACATTGTCAATCGTGTCCAATCTGTCTTGGTAACCACGAGTAGATATTACTTCTTTATAGTATTCTTCTGATGAATCTAGGTTGTGGTTGTAAGCATATAAACCAGCCTCTGCCAAACGGTGAGCTTGATTTTCAGTCACCATTCCCAAGGTACAACATACTTCCATATCCAACTTATTGATGGTACGAACCATCTCTAAAACCTGATCGAATTCAGGACCGTCCTTAACATTTCGCCAAGAAGCTCCCATACAAACACGAGAAGAGCCACTAGCCTTTGCTCTCAAAGCCTGTGCCTTTACCATTTGGACAGGCATCAAATCGTTCCCGTCAATATCGGTATGATATCTTGCTGCTTGTGGACAGTAGCCACAATCTTCAGAACACCCTCCTGTTTTAATTGACAATAAAGTTGAAACTTGTACATCGTTAGGATCGTGATGTAATCTGTGTATTTGAGCAGCCTCAAACAACAATTCCATTAAAGGTTTATTATAAATCTCTAGGATTTCTTCTTTCGTCCAATCATGTCTGACTTCACTCATAATTAAATTTGATTTTAACGGTCCAAAAGTACGGATTTAAATTGTGAATCTAATACCTTCATCTCTTTACAAGTTAAAAAAAATTATTTGGAAGAAATTATAATACTTACTGCATTGCCCCCAAAACCTACCGCATTGACCATCACATGGGTTAGCTTTTTTTCAGGACTCTTTTGAGGGAAAAAAGGAGCAGGTATAAAAGTTTGGTGTTGCAACATAAACAGAGCAAGTTCCATACTCAAAAGACCCGAAGTGGCAAAAGTGTGACCAATTTTCCACTTGTTTGTCGTCAATAAAGGCAAGTCTTCTCCAAACACTTTCTGCAATGCTTTGTATTCAGACAAATCTCCTTTGATAGTTCCGGGAGCATGCATTACTACGGCATCTACTTTCGTAATACCAGCATCCGCTAATGCCATCCGCATCGACCTCTGAAAACAATAAGCATCGGTAGAAATAGATATATTGTGCTGCAAGGGCTCTGTTGCATACCCAACACCTTGTATCAAAGCCAATGCGTTGGATTTTTCACCCATTTCAAGACAAAAGGCAGCTGCGCCTTCTCCCAAAACCATCGTATTAGATTTTTTTGAAAAATCGAGCGCTCTGCATGGATACTCCTCCTCTACCGTTGCTTTGGAATGTATTTTTAGTGCCTGCATCTGTGCTACTGTAAAAGCGGTATTGGCCGCCTCACTAGCCCCCACCAAAAAATGTGACGACATGCCAGAACGCAACCAAGCTATTCCATTTAGCAACGAATGCAACCCCGTAGAACATGCAATCGAGTGACTGATAGTTGGTCCCTGGGCCTGCAAATCATGTCCTACCCATGAAGCGATATTACCAAGAGTGGTTGTTGGTGAAGTGAGAGTCGGCACCTTTCCATCTGAACTAGTAACAAAAGTACTGTGGTATTTTTCAAACAAATTAGTAGCTCCTCTTGAAGAACCAAAATTTACTCCAAACTCATGGGACCAATCGACTGAAGAAAATGCTTTTCTAGCGGTAAGTATTGCCATCAAAACACTTCGGTCTAGACGTTTGTATTTGATATCTGAATTACGCAACTCAACCAATTGAACTTCAATCTCCTCAGAAAGACTTCCCAAAAAAAGCTCAAAACCTTCATTTTCATGAAAAGTTAAAGAATGTTTGTTGGACAAATACTGAGCCCATATGAATGTTGAATCCTTACCAAGAGCAGAGATTGTAGACATTCCTGTGATTGAAATCGGTTGTTGCATAAATTGAGATGAATAAGGAACAAAGATAGAGATTTAGTCACCTAAAAAAAGGTACCACACTAAAAAGCATGCAGGAATCTATTTTCAAAAACAACTTGATATCAAACTAATGCAAAGTAATGGTACATCTTACCAAACACACCAACCACTTAAAAGATATATTTTCTACTCTCATTATTAGTAGATTAAATACTTTCTACTAACCAAAACCTTACGAAAAAAGTTTCTTCTCTTCTGCTTGTATTTTTGCTAACGTATATATCTCAGAAAGTATACACACAGAGCACCTGATCGAATTTCAACAGTCTACAAAACAATTTTAATAGAGTAAGCACAATCTATTCTGTATCCTCAAAAAGAAAAAACTCTTCAATAGGCAAATCAAATAGCTTTGACATTTTAAATGCTGTCGGTAAACTTGGATCGAATTTCTCCTTTTCAATAGCGTTGATTGTCTGTCTTGACACCCCGATAACTCCAGCCAATTGTTCTTGAGTGAGACCTTTTAATTTTCTCAATTCTCTAATCTTATTTTTCATAGATACCTTTTTCTATTGATCAAAAAAGTTATCATATGAGTAACTCCTATAAACATAACGAGAATTGCTACTTCCGCATCAAATGAAATGAGATTGGTCTGATCTAACAACGAATAGGTCAATCCAACAATGACAGTAAGCCCAAGAGTTAAAGCCAAAGACTCTAAATATATCTTACGCTCCAATTCATCATAATGGTTGAATAATTTCCTGTTAGCTAAAATCATAAATATTCCGACACCAAAGTTAGCAACAATCGCAATTGTAGTCATCAAGGAATAATCATCCCAAATAAATTTTGGCCCAAATGTGGCAATAGCTAATGATGCGACCCATAACCAAGTCCATAATCCCAAATTAGTAAGGTGCTTTTTTCTTTCTTTTTCCATGTTTTGTAAAGTTTATTTGACAAAAATACACACTTTCTTAAAAATGTCAAGTCTTATTTACAAAAACAAATAAGAAATAAAAAAAGGTTACACCCTATTGTGTAACCTTTTTTAAAATTTACTTGCTCCTCCTCTTGGGCTCGAACCAAGGACCCTCTGATTAACAGTCAGATGCTCTAACCAACTGAGCTAAGGAGGAGTGTAATCTTGCGCTCTACATTGCTGTTTTGCGAGTGCAAATATACATGTATTTTTAGTTTCTGCAACAAAAAAAACTTTTTTTTTCAAAAACACTTAGGGAAATTTAAACATACACTGTTTTAGAGGTAAACATCATCCAATGAAAAAATGCCCTACTTGTAAAAGCTCTTCAAGAATCAGAATAAAAAAAACGAATATTTTTAAAAAAATTCCTTTTAGCAGAATGTATTGTTGTACGGAATGCAATACCCTATACATTGGTCTGCATCCTTTGGATATTACATTTCGAGTTATCAAAAATTGTTTGCTGCTTATTTCTTTTCTTTAAAAAACACATCAAAATGAACAATATGAGCCTCCTTACTCAACAACCTGTTTTCGTGTGAAAGCCCCCATTTTGGAAATTTAGCTGGAAATGAGTCGATATCTTTAAAATTACCCTGTCTGAAAAAAGCACCGGCTCTAGGCACATTTTTCAAATGAGAAGCAAGCTCAAAATTCAATCCGTCTGCTGCATACTGAATAGAAAACAATTCAGGTCCTTGACGTACTAAGGCACTCACTCCACTTTTATAAGGAAAGATAACCACTTCATGTCCACCTGTAACAATAGGATTCAATTCTGAACGCACAAAAGGACCTTCGGGCTTGTCGGCAACTGCGACACCCCATCCTATGGCATAGTATTTCCCAAATTGATTACGATCCGAATGATCACCATCTCCTTTATAATACAACCAATACTTACCTCCTTTTTTAATCAAGGAAGGATCGTGTACTTTTCTGGAATCAAAGCCACCTTTTCCAGTTGGAGACAAGATGAGTTTGTCGTGCTTGTACCATGGCCCGTTTGGTGAATCTGCCCAAGCCATTGCAATATGATGAGGACCATCTTTGTATACATGTGGTGATTTTGCTACTTGATAGTACAGGTAGTACTTTCCATTAGCTACTAAAATATCAGGAGTAAAGACACAACGATCGTCAAAACTCCCCGTCGGTCCTGGCTCCAATGCCATACCCTCTTCTTCCCAATGATAACCGTCTTTTGAAGTAGCATGCCATATGGTAGCAATATCCCAACTATAAATGCGCTTCCAGCTCCCCTTGCTATCTTGGTAAGAACCTTGAGAGCCCTTCTCCTGCCCAACAGGACCTCCACCCCATGTTTTAGTATACCATACATGATAGAGGTTACCAATTTTAATTGGACTTGTAGGATCTCTAAAAGTAGTATTCTCCTCAAAGCCTTTCAAACTATTTCTTAAATGGTAGGCTATTTGTAATTCAGGATGACGACGCGAAACTCTAAATTGTTCGTAAGGACCTCTAGGGTCTTTTTTGTAGGCTGCTAATTTTTCTTGTACAACAGCATCTTGAAGTGGATCTGTATTGTAACCCAAACCAGTAGTTTCAAAATACTTAAAATTGGTGAAAAACGAACTCTTTTGTTCGAACTGCAAATTCCCATTCTTGTACCTCGTAAAAGCACTACTTCTCTTTGTTGATTTTTCAATTGCTTTTTCCTGAACTCCCTTGCAACTAAAAACCAACATCGCCAACACGAACAGTTGAAGCGCTAATAAATTGTTTTTTGTATTCATAACTTGTAACCTAATATTTATAAAGAAATCTAAAATAGAACCATTTTAAAAAACAAACTATCTTTTTTCACACAAAACATAATACAATCAAGTTTAGTTCATTATTTTTACACAAAATCAACTATAATGTGTGCAGAAAAAACCGTAAATTAAAGCACGTAAACACACATTATGAACAGATTAAAATTCATCATACTCGTTTTTGTTTTTTTCTCATGTAATTCTCAAACTAACAAAAATGTATTATTAATTATTGTTGATGACTTAAAACCTACTTTATCCTGTTACGGCAACAGTGATATTATCACTCCTAATTTTGACAAACTAGCCTCAAAAAGTGTTGTTTTTACAAACAACCATGCCCAACAAGCTGTATGCGCTCCTTCACGCATTAGTCTGATGACTGGAATGAGACCTGATTACACTCAAATACTAGACTTAAAACGAAAAATGAGGGATCAAAATCCAGACATACTAACCATACCGCAATCTTTAAAAAAACATGGCTATAAAACAATCGGTATCGGTAAAGTATTTCATGGAGCTAAAAAAAACGACCCTATATCGTGGACCACTCCTTTTGTAACCGATGCGTCTCTAGAATTCAATAAAAATCATCAAAAACCAGCTGATGGACAATACCAAAATCCAAACACACACAAAACCCTAACCTCGATTTCAAACAGAATTCCAAGAATTAAAAATATCAGAAAAGAACTATCGATACGAAATGCAAGACCTGCAACGGAGTGCATAGACCTACCCGACAATGCCTACATTGATGGAACTGTAACCACAAAAGCTATTGACATATTGAAGCAGTTTCAAAAAAAAGAAACCCCCTTTTTTATGACGGTAGGATTCCGAAAACCACACCTTCCTTTTACAGCGCCAAAAAAGTATTGGGATCTTTATTCTAGAGACTCAATAAACATAGCTTCTTATCAAAAACCCGCAAAGGGAGCACCTGACTTCGCCTTACACAGTTGGGGGGAACTGAAAGGGTATTCTGACATACCTAAAGAAATTAATAAAAATGGGATTCTAAATACTAGCAAACAAAAAGAACTGATACATGGGTACTACGCCTGTGTATCTTATATCGATGCTCAATTGGGTAAAATTCTAAATTACTTAGAAAGTTCAAAATTAGAAAAAAATACCTTAGTAATTCTCATAGGAGATCACGGCTGGCACCTAGGAGACCACGGAGTCTGGAACAAACACACCAATTATGAGCAAGCTACTAGAACTCCCCTATTCATAATGCACCCTGAGGGAAAAAAGGATTTAAAAAACACAAGTCCAACAGAACTGATAGATCTCTTCCCTACCATATGCGACTATTTACAAATTAAAAAACCTCAAAAACTTCAAGGCACAAGTCTTGAACCAATTATTTTAGGAGAAAGAAATTCTGTAAAAAATGCAGCATTGAGTCAATACCCAAGACACAATAAAATGGGATACGCACTCAGAACTAATCAGTTTCGTTACATTGAGTGGCGTGAGGGCAACTATAAAATCAATAAAAATTACATAAAGGGCAAGATTTTAGGTATTGAATTATACGACTACAAAAAAGACCCTTTGGAAACAACAAACCTATCAGGGCAAGATAGGTATAAAAAGTGCGTCAAAAAACTAAAAATTAAGTTAGACAGTATTATTGGTAAAAATAGAGTTCCTAATATAAGTCTGTAAAAAACACGATACCATTAAGTAAGACAATAACAATCAGTGACCTTTATTTGTCCTCAATTACCTTTCACACTTAACGAATGTACAAGTGATACTAAAAATAAAAAAAGGTTTACATTTCTGTAAACCTTTTTGCTCCTCCTCTTGGGCTCGAACCAAGGACCCTCTGATTAACAGTCAGAT
>JBMZVD010000098.1:0-7540 GCA_049625305.1 Flavicella sp. | reverse complement strand
GCACTCCAATTGCTTTAGAATGGGATGAGGCTTTTAAGAACATGAATGATCCAAGTGGGAGAGCAGTCGCCAAAGTTCATGATGACGCTTATTAATTTCTCAAAAATAACAAGCATTAAAATGCTGTTTTACACCCATTAATTTTCGTTGAATTTAAGATAGTTTTTTAGGATAAAATGTTAATAACTTCAAGCCCTAAGCAAGGTTTTTTATTTTAAATACTAACCCTGTTTTCGTATATTTGAAAGTACAGAAATCTGTATGATTCTAAACAAAACTAAACAATGAGCGAAGAAGCTAAAAAACAACAATATTCAGCAGATAGCATTCAAGCCCTAGAGGGGATGGAGCATGTTAGAATGCGTCCTTCAATGTACATTGGAGATGTGGGCGTTCGAGGATTACATCACCTGGTTTATGAAGTAGTTGATAACTCCATTGATGAAGCCCTAGCAGGACATTGTGATAAAATATCAGTTATCATAAACGAAGACAATTCAATTACCACTGAAGATAACGGTAGAGGAATTCCTGTAGGAATCCATAAAAAAGAGGGAGTTTCTGCCCTGGAGGTTGTTATGACCAAAATCGGAGCTGGAGGGAAATTTGATAAAGATTCGTACAAAGTTTCGGGAGGACTGCATGGAGTTGGTGTTTCATGTGTTAATGCACTTTCAGAAGAACTTACTGCAACTGTTTTTCACGATGGAAAAACCTTTGAACAAGTATATAAAAGAGGAAAACCAGTTTCACCAGTTCAAGAGGTAGGAACCTCTGATAAAAGGGGTACCATAGTAAGATTCAAACCTGATCCAGAAATATTTCAACAGGTCTTAGAATACAGTTATGAAACTTTAGCAAACAGAATGCGAGAGTTATCTTACTTAAACAAAGGAATTACCATCACTCTTGAAGATCTAAGAAATAAGGACGATAAAGGAGCTTTTGTTAATGATGTATTCCATTCCAAGGAGGGACTCAAAGAATTTATTCGTTTTTTAGACACCTCAAGGGAGTCCATCATTGAGGATGTAATTTCAATTGAAGGAGAGAAAAACAATATCCCAGTTGAGGTTGCAATGATTTACAACACCTCATATTCGGAAAACCTCCACTCTTATGTAAATAATATTAACACGCACGAAGGTGGAACCCATCTTGCTGGCTTCAGAAGAGGTTTGACATCCACTCTAAAGAAGTATGCAGACGGTTCAGGCTTGTTGGATAAATTAAAATTTGAAATCAGCGGTGATGATTTCCGAGAAGGATTAACAGCAATAGTTTCAGTAAAGGTTGCTGAACCTCAGTTCGAAGGACAAACCAAAACAAAACTTGGGAACCGAGAGGTTACTTCAGCAGTATCTCAGGCAGTTTCAGAAATGTTAGAAAACTACCTTGAAGAACATCCAAACGATGCAAAAACTATTGTTCAAAAAGTTATTTTAGCGGCTCAAGCGCGCCATGCAGCACGTAAAGCTAGAGAAATGGTTCAACGTAAAACAGTAATGACTGGAGGTGGTCTTCCAGGGAAATTATCTGATTGTTCTGAGCAAGATCCAGCTCAATGCGAAGTGTTTTTAGTTGAGGGAGACTCTGCTGGGGGTACAGCAAAGCAAGGAAGAGACCGAAACTTTCAAGCAATATTACCCTTGAGAGGAAAAATTCTAAACGTAGAAAAAGCCATGCAACACAAGGTTTTTGAAAACGAAGAAATTCGAAATATTTATACAGCCCTTGGGGTAACTATTGGAACAGAAGACGACAGTAAAGCACTTAATTTAAGTAAATTAAGATACCATAAAGTAGTTATCATGTGTGATGCAGATGTTGATGGAAGTCACATTTCAACTTTAATTCTAACTTTCTTCTTCCGCTACATGAGAGAACTAGTTGACTCTGGCTATGTTTACATTGCAACACCTCCCTTGTTTTTAGTCAAAAAGGGAGCTAAAAAGGCATACGCATGGTCAGATAAAGAAAGAGAGTCATTGATGGAATCTTACGGTCAAGGATCTTCTGTTCAACGATACAAAGGTCTGGGAGAAATGAATGCTGAACAGCTTTGGGACACTACCATGAATCCAGAATTTAGAACCTTACGACAGGTAACCATAGACAGTGGAAGTGAAGCCGATCGTGTATTTTCGATGTTAATGGGTGATGAGGTTCCGCCGAGAAGAGAATTCATTGAAAAAAATGCCATTTACGCAAACATTGATGCTTAACTTCTGTGGCATTGCAAAATTTTACAAACATTTAAATTAAAAAATAAATTATGAAAGTAACTGTAGTAGGAGCTGGGAATGTAGGTGCATCATGCGCAGAATACATTGCTGTCAAAAGAATAGCGAGCGAGGTAGTCCTTTTGGATATCAAAGAAGGATTCGCAGAAGGTAAGGCACTTGACCTCACCCAAACAGCAACTACATTAGGATTCAATACCAGAATCACAGGGGTAACCAATAATTATTCAGAAACTTCAAATAGTGACGTAGTTGTCATTACCTCTGGTATCCCTAGAAAACCAGGTATGACTCGCGAAGAGTTGATTGGCATAAATGCAGGAATTGTAAAATCAGTTGCTGAAAGCATCTTAGAACATTCCCCTGAAGCAATTATTGTAGTAGTTTCTAACCCAATGGATACTATGACCTATTTAGCGCTCAAAGAAACTGGGCTTCCTAAAAACCGCATCATTGGAATGGGAGGGGCACTTGATAGCTCAAGGTTTAAAACTTATTTATCAAAAGCTTTGGATAAACCTGCAAATGACATCCAAGGTATGGTTATTGGGGGTCATGGTGACACAACAATGATTCCTTTAACACGATTAGCGAGTTACAACGGTACTCCAGTTAGTCAACATTTATCCTCAGAAGAACTAGATGATGTAGCAGCAGAAACAATGGTAGGAGGTGCTACACTAACCAAGCTTTTGGGAACATCTGCATGGTATGCGCCAGGTGCTTCTGTAGCTTACCTTGTAGATAGCATAATTAACGATCAAAAAAGAATAATACCCTGTTCTGTTTACCTTGAAGGTGAATACGGTGAAAGTGATATTTGTATTGGTGTTCCCTGTATTATCGGGAAAGATGGGGTTGAAGAAATTTTGGATGTTAATTTGGATGAAAAAGAGCAAGAAAAGTTTAAAAAAAGTGCCGCAGCCGTGCGTTCAATGAACGAAGCTTTATCAAGTAATTTGTAAAAAACATCATAAAAATTATCAAAAACCGCCACTTAGGCGGTTTTTTTGTAAACAAAACAACACCATAAAGTTGTTAAATCTAGGCTTATATTTTATATTTGCTCGCCTTTAACACGCTTAAAAATCAAACTAATGCAGAATAACGGATTAATAAAAGTTTTTGGAATCCTTTTTGGAATCGTAAGTATCTATCAACTTTCATTTACTTTCATTTCAAGTAGCCAAGAAGATAAGGCTGAATCCTATGCTATCAGTAGGGTAGCCGAAGATCAGCCAGACTATGTTGCTCTAAGAGAACAGATCGAATCAAAATATTTGGATTCAATTGGGAATTTACCTCTTTATCTATTTACATCTTATAACGATGCTAAAGGAAAAGAATTAAACAAAGGACTTGACTTAAAAGGGGGAATTAATGTAATTCTTCAAATCTCGGTTAAAGATATTTTAAAAGGATTAACAGATTATTCAAAAAATGCAACCTTTAATAAGGCATTAGATGATGCTGATCTTCTACAAAAAAACACTGATGAACCTTATGTAGAGTCTTTCTTCACTGCTTTTGATGCAATAAAAGGAGATATTACATTGGCAAACCCTGAAATTTTTGCAAACAGAACGCTAAGCGATGTTATCAATTTTGAAATGTCTGATGAACAAGTTCGTCCAATTGTTCGTCGTAAAATTGATGAATCCATTGTTTCCGCTTTTGAAGTATTGAGAAAGCGTATCGATAAATTTGGAGTTACTCAGCCAAACATTCAGCGTCTTGGTACTTCGGGAAGAATTTTAGTAGAACTTCCAGGAGCTCGCGATGTTGAACGTGTAAAGAATTTATTACAAAGTACAGCACAATTGGAATTTTGGGAAACTTACAAAAATGACCAACTTGTAAACTTTCTGTACGAAGCAAACAATCTTTTGATCGAAAAAGGAGTACAAAAAAGTGAAGAAAAAACAGAGGCTTCAGCAATTGATGACCTTTTAGCTGATGTTGAAGCAAAAGATTCTGCCTCAGTTGCACAAGGAAATCCAATATTGGATCTTGTTAAAGGATACGGTTATCAGGGAGGGCCTGTTTTGGCTCAATTTGCTAAAAAGGACATGAAAACCATTACAGATTACCTTGATCTACCTGAGGTTCGAAGACTGTTACCTCAGCAATTCCGATACATAAGATTTGCTTGGGGAAAAGAGCAGGAAGAATCTGAGTTGGTAGATCTGTACATCCTAAAATCCAATCGCGAAAATACTCCACCAATGAGTGGAGGGGTTATTGTTGACGCATTGCAATCCTATGATCAAGTTGGACAACCATCTGTTTCCATGCAAATGGATTCTAAGGGTGCCCGTGTATGGGAAAATTTGACAGGTAAAGCTTTTAGAGAAGCCAGTAACATTGCTATTGTATTAGACGACGTTGTGTATTCTGCTCCAGGTGTAAGCAAAGGAGCAATAACTGGTGGTCGTTCTGAGATATCGGGTAACTTTACACTCAATGAAGCGATTGATTTAGCTAACGTTCTTAGAGCAGGTAAATTACCTGCTTCTGCAGACATTATTCAGTCAGAAATTGTTGGACCATCTTTAGGTAAGGAAGCTATTCAAAGTGGAATTTATTCTTTTATTATTGCCCTTTTCATCGTATTACTTTGGATGCTATTCTATTATGGATCATCGGGTATTTATGCCGATGTAGCTTTGGTATTGAATATTTTGCTGATTTTTGGAATTTTAGCAGGTTTAGGCGCTGTTTTGACTCTCCCGGGTATTGCTGGAATTGTACTAACCATAGGTATCTCAGTTGATGCAAACGTGCTTATCTTTGAACGCATACGGGAGGAACTCAAAAAAGGTAAAGGACAACTCAAAGCAGTTGCAGATGGTTTTGATAATGCACTTTCATCAATTTTAGACGCAAACATAACAACAGGTCTAACAGCCCTAATCTTGTTTGTGTTCGGAACAGGGCCAATCAAAGGATTTGCAACAACCTTATTGATTGGAATCGCAACTTCTTTGTTTACCGCTATTTTTATTACCAGATTATTAATTGATGGCCGTTCTATTAAAGGTAAAATTATATCTTTTGCTACATCTGCTACCCAAGGACTTTTTCAAAACATGAGTATAACATTTTTGGAAAAAAGAAAAATAGCTTATGTAATTTCGGGAGTTTTATTAATATTCAGCATCGCTTCACTTTCTTTCAAGGGATTAAATCAAGGCGTCGATTTTGTAGGAGGAAGATCTTACACCGTTCGTTTTGATAAGATTGTAAATCCAACGGAAATAGAAGGCGTGCTTGCAAATGCTTTTGGAAGTGTTGAAGCAAAAACATTTGGAGACGATAATCAACTAAAAATAACAACCAAATACAAGGTTGATGAAGAAGGAACTGCAATTGATAATGAAATTTATGAAAAGCTTTATTCAGGTTTACAAGCCTACCTTCAAGAAGGAATCACTTACGATGAGTTTGTAAATGGATCTGACTCAAAAACTGTAGGAATCATGTCTTCGATTAAGGTTGGACCAACCATTGCAGATGATATCAAGCAAAATTCTTATCTAGCTGTTTTTGGTTCTTTGATAGTAGTGTTTTTATACATTTTATTGCGTTTCCGTAAATGGCAATTTTCTTTAGGTGCTGTGGCAGCGGTATTCCACGATGTACTTATTGTTTTAGGTATATTTTCATTAACATATTCAATTATGCCTTTTAACATGGAAATAAATCAAGCATTTATTGCTGCGATTCTCACCGTAATAGGATATTCTTTGAACGATACCGTAGTAGTTTTTGACCGCATTCGAGAATTTACAAACGATCATCCCAAATGGCAATTGAACAACACGGTTAATTCTGCTTTGAATAGTACATTAAGTAGAACCTTAAATACCTCATTAACAACCTTATTGGTTTTATTGGCAATCTTTATTTTCGGTGGTGAATCTATTCGAGGATTTATGTTTGCCTTAATAGTAGGGGTTATTGTAGGTACCTACAGTTCTGTATTTATCGCTACACCAGTAATGTTTGATACGCAAGTTAAAAAACAAGTATAGGGTCTAAATCAACTCTCTGTTTCATTAAATCAAAATCACGGTGAAAGCCGTGATTTTTTTTATCAAACTTCTTTTAGGTTTGTAGTGCTAAGAATTTTCAATTGAAGAGCCTTTGAGGTTTGAGATATTTGAGCCAGATTTATAACTTATTGGAGTTAGCCATTCTTTTTTTTAACGATCGAATGTGTTCAAGATGATGCATACTGTGCCAAGCGTAAAGTTTCATTACAATGTACAAAGGGTAATTTTTTGAACGTTCTGGATGATGGTATTCATTTTCAAATTGACTTTCAGATAGTGACTCAAAAAAAACTACCCATCTTTTGTGAACACCTTTGAGTATTAAAATACTGGGAGAAACATCAGAGGAAGAAGCATCTTCTGACTTTGCCCACTCCCTTCAGCATAATCCTTGATTTTTGGAGTCGATTCTAACAATGCATGCTTCGATCTAAGGTAAGCATGTGAGTGACTATCTGCTAGATGATGTACAACTTGAGCTATTGTCCATCCACCTTCTCGATAAGGTGTTTGTAATTCATTTTCTTTTAATCCTTCTACCTCTCGCTCAACAAGAGCAGGAAAGTTTTTTAAAACGTCTAAAATCTCTTTTTTTTCTTTGGATGAGGGTTGAGTGGTTGTCCATTCAAATTTTCCAATTGGATATTGAAGCGAAAAAATATCATGGCTACTCATCTACGCAGTTTTAGTTTTTTTCAACATAAAAAAGAGACCAAAAAGAATCATAGGAATACTCAACCATTGTCCCGTAGAAAGGATGGGGAGATAAGTTTCAAAACCACCTTGACTTTCCTTGACAAACTCAACAACAAAGCGAATACTGAAAAGCGACACAAAAAACAGTCCAAATAAATAACCCTCTGACTGATTTTTTTTGTTGTTGTATAAATAGCGCAGTAAGAAATAAAGTCCTATATAACCTATAGCTTCATAAAGTTGAGCGGGATGTCTTGGTGCAATTTCTCTTCTGTTAAGGAATACAACTCCAAAATTATTTCCTGTGTAATTCCCAACAATCTCTGAATTAAAAAAATTTCCAATTCGTACAAATGCAGCGCCAATACTTACTGGGATTACCAAACGATCTAAAATCCATAAAAGAGGTTTGTAAGTATATTTTTTTTGATACAAATACAGACCAATTAAAATTCCGATAGAAGCTCCATGGCTAGCCAGACCTCTAAAACCAGTAAATTCATATCCTTCAACTAATCCAAACAATAGACTCGTATTTTCACGCTC
>JBMZVD010000097.1:0-7753 GCA_049625305.1 Flavicella sp. | reverse complement strand
TTTGGGCATCGCTCAAAGCAAAAGAATTGATTCTTACACTGAATGAATTTTACAAAAAATCAAAAGACAAAAAAATCATGGACATCATGAAGAGATTGACAGTAATTAAGAAAAAATTTGAATCTAGACTGAAACCAAAAATTAGAATCTAAAAATATGTTAGGCATTCCTTTTCTCAATAAAAAATCTTTAAAAGCCCCTAGAAAATCGATTTATGAGATTGAACTAATCACATCACGTGGTAACAATCTAGATTTGAGTGCTTATAAAGGAAAAAAAATATTATTTGTAAATGTAGCTTCAAAGTGCGGCTTTACACCACAATATGAAGGTTTGGAACGTTTGTATCAAAAATACAAAGACAATTTTGTAATTATTGGACTTCCTTGTAATCAATTTGGAAAACAAGAACCAGGAAACAATGATGAGATTTTGGAGTTTTGTTCTATTAATTACGGCGTTTCATTCCCAATAAGTGAAAAAGTAAAAGTCAAAGGTAGCAATCAACATCCTATTTACAGATGGTTGACTGACAGAGCATTAAATGGTAAAAGTAACTCAACTGTAAAGTGGAATTTTCAAAAGTACCTAGTAGATGAGAATGGTTATCTCTTGGATTATTTTTATTCAATTACAAAACCTAACAGCACAAAAATTACGAGTTACCTGAGAGAGTAATATTTCTACTCTTCGGTAGTACCCCACTCTGTCTTTTTGGGTTTTCTAGAACCTTCATATAAATCGTATCGCACAAAGCGACACTCTAAATCACCATTTTTTAAAGGTATTCTTTTAGAAGTTCTCAAACCTACGTGTTTGAGTGCAGCTAGGTCGGATGTTATAAACCATGCTGTCGATCCTGGGTATCCAAACTTGAGCGTATCCCCGATTTTTTTGTAAAAACCTTCAAGATCAGCCAATTCAAGACGCTCACCATAAGGTGGATTGAACATGATAGTTGTATTTCCAAAAACTTCTTTTTTAGAATTAAAGAAATTCACATGGTGTACCCCCACAAAATCTGACAAATTTGCATTTTCTATATTTTCTCTAGCTTTTTGAACTGCAGATGGTGCTTTGTCAAAGCCCATAATTTTAAAATGTGACGAGCTTATTTTCTTTAGTAAAGAATCTTGAATTAAGAAATATAAATCTTCATCGTAATCAGGCCAGTTTTCAAAAGCAAAATGTTTTCTATTGATATTCGCAGGGATACGGCAAGCAATCATTGTTGCTTCTATCAAAATTGTTCCCGATCCACACATAGGATCAATAAAGTTTTCTTCCCCTGTATACCCTGACAACAAAACCAAACCTGCAGCTAACACTTCATTAATTGGAGCAATATTGGTAGAGCTTCGATATCCTCTTTTGTGCAAGGATTCTCCTGAGCTATCAAAGGATACCGTACAAAAGTCATCTTTAATATGAACGTGAATTTTTAAATCTGGATATTTGAGATCAATATTCGGACGCTTGCTGTATTTGTGACGATAGTAATCTGCAATAGCGTCCTTAGATTTTAATGATATATAATGAGAATTGCTCGTAAAAAACGAAGAATTCACAACAGAGCCAATAGCAAAAGTTCCATCGACATCCAAAAAGTTTTCCCATCGAATCTTTTGGAGATTTTTGTAAAGTTCCTCTTCGTTTCTAACTTTAAATCTACGGATAGGTTTTAAAATTCGTATGGCAGTTCTAAGAGAAATGTTTGCTTTATACATAAACCCCTTGTCTCCTTTAAAACTGACACTTCTTACAGCAACTTGCACTTCTCTAGCCCCTAAATCTCGAAGTTCTTTAGCCAAAACCTCTTCCAAACCAAACATGGTAGTCGCTACCATTTTAAAATCTCTTTCCATAAAAAACAGTTATGCTGCAAAAGTACACTTTTGATTGTTTAGTTTACTTATTT
Organism: Flavicella sp.; assembly: GCA_049625305.1. Classification (GTDB taxonomy): domain Bacteria; phylum Bacteroidota; class Bacteroidia; order Flavobacteriales; family Flavobacteriaceae; genus Flavicella. The sequence goes on along the minus strand of JBMZVD010000097.1, from coordinate 5,835 downwards.
TTTTTTAGAATCGTAATACTAGCTCTCTAAGCTTTACAATAAAAAACACCCTTTAGACAATTTCCAAAGGGTGTTTATTAATGCATTAGCATATAAAAATTAAAAATCACTTTCGGGAGCAAGCTCTATTTCAAGACCATCCATTTCAGGAGTAATATGTAATTGACATCCCAAACGGCTGTTGTCTTCAACATAAAATGCTTGATCCAACATATCTTCCTCTGCATCTCCTTTTTCAGGCAATTCATGATCTGAGTGCACGTAGCATTGACATGATGCACACATAGCCATACCTCCACAGGTTCCCTCTACAGGGAGCTCATAGGCTTTACACAATTCCATAAGATTCATTCCCATGTCTGTAGGAGCATCTAATTCGTGAACAACTCCTTCTCTATCTGTGATTTTAACTTTAATATCTGACATTATCCTATACTTTTTACAACTGCTTTTTTAGCTTCTTTCTTTTGCCCGTCAAATCCTTCAACTCCATTTACAGTCGTATACTTCATTACATAACGCTTGCCTGGATTGATGATATTATATGCAAACTGGACTGCGATAGTCGCTTCGTGAAATCCACTTAAAATTAACTTTAATTTCCCTGGGTACGTATTCACATCACCGATGGCAAAAATTCCAGGAATATTCGTACTGTAATCCAATGCATTGTTTACCACAATCGCATTCTTTTCAATTTCTAATCCCCAATCTGCAATAGGTCCTAATTTAGGTGATAGTCCAAACAAAGGGACAAAGTGATCACACTCTTTGATGATGTCACCCTCTGTTTTATGTTTGATCATCACTGCTTCCACGTGGTCATTACCGTGAATTTGCTTTACCTCTGCATCGGTAATCAAATTAATTTTTCCAGCATCAGACAACTCTGCAACTTTTTCAACAGAATCCAAAGCTCCTCTAAAATCTTTCCTTCTGTGAACCAAAGAAACCTCAGCAGCAACATCTGCTAAAAATATAGCCCAATCCAATGCAGAATCTCCACCTCCAGAAATCACTACACGCTTGTCTCTGTATAACTCTGGGTCTTTGATAATATACTCAACCCCTTTGTCTTCAAAATCAATAATTTCCTTAATCGGAGGTTTTCTAGGCTCAAAAGAACCCAAACCACCAGCAATAAAAACAGTTGGTGCATTGTGTTTTGTTCCTTTGTTTGTCGTAACCACGAATGTACCATCATCGAGTTTTTCGATAGTATCCGCTCTTTCACCTAATGTGTAAGTAGGTTTGAAAGGAGCGATTTGTTCTGCCAAATTATCGATCAAATCACCTGCTAAAATTTCAGGATAAGCAGGAATGTCGTAAATAGGCTTTTTAGGATAAATTTCAGCACATTGACCTCCAGGCTCTGCCAAAGCATCGATTAGGTGACAACGCAACTTTAACAATCCTGCCTCAAATACAGCAAACATTCCAACTGGACCAGCTCCGATTATAAGTATATCTGTTTTTATCATTTTGTAAATTATTTATTGAGTATTTACAGATGCAAAATTCGTAATAAATTACTAGTTCACATCGCTTTCGTTTAAATTTATTTCTTTTTGGAAACCAAACCTTTGGTAAACTCATTGAGTGCTTCTACCTTTTGCTCAAAATCTCCTTTAATTGTTTTTCTATATTCATTTAAGTTCTCAGCTAATTCGTTGATATCCTCAGGCAGTACATCTTCAAAAAACTGACGCAATCGTTTTGCCATAGTCGGTGATTTACCATTGGTAGATATCGCTACTTTGACATTTCCTTTAGTAACTATTCCTCCCATATAAAAATCACAAAACGGTGGATTATCTGCTAAATTCACTAAAATATTTCGCTCTTTACAATCTTTGTGAACCATTTTGTTAACTGCATCCATATCAGTAGTCGCAATTACTATGTGTTTGTTTTCCAGGAAATGAGTTGCGTAAGGTGCTACGATCATTTCTACACCGTGTTTTTCTGCCAAAGCGACGGTTTCTTCACGAAACATAGGTGATACCATCTGAACCTTTGCATCAGGACTAGACTTTAGCAAAAATGTCAATTTTTCCAAGGCAACATTTCCACCTCCAACAATCAAAGTATTGAGTTCAGTTACCTTTAGAAAAATAGGATACAATTGATTTCTCATATTAACTGTTCTGTTTTAAAAGTTCTTTTTGTTTTGAAAAAGTATTGTACAAAACTTCACTTTCTCTGACTGTCTCACCAATTACAATAATTGCTGGGTTTTTCAATCTTTTTTCGGCTACGATACTCTCGATTGTTGCAATAGTTCCAACTTCCAAACGCTCTTCATCTTTTGTTCCATTTTCAATAATTGCCACAGGTATGTTTGTTTTTCCTTTAGAGGTAAAAACGCGTACAATTTTTTCCAACTTACTCATCCCCATTAGTACTACAATAGTTACGTTTGAATTGGCAGCTGCATCAACATCTTCACTCAATTTCAAATCAGAACGAGTACCAGTAATCACCCTAAAACTTTCATTAACACCTCTTTGCGTTAAAGAAATCCCATAACTAGCTGGTGCTGCGATAGCTGATGTTACTCCAGGAACAATAGCTATCTCTATTCCTTTGTTCACTACATATTTTAATTCCTCTGAACCACGACCAAATACAAAAGGATCTCCCCCTTTGAGTCTCACTACATGCTTTCCTTGTAAGGCATGTTCAACAATTAATTCTTGAATTCTATCTTGGATAAACTTGTGCATACCTCTTCGCTTTCCGACAAAAATATGTGTTGCGTTTTTGGCATACTCCAAAAGTTCTTCATTAGCAAGAGCATCATACAAAACAACATCTGCATCAGCAAGGGCCTTCACCCCTTTCAGAGTAATCAAATCAGGATCTCCTGGTCCGGCACCTACCAATGTAAGTTTTGGTGTTTTGTTTATAAGCTGCATTCGTTTAATATTTGTTCTTTATTATTTTTTTACAAAAATACAATTATGCATTGACAACTTCAGCTGCTCTGTAAGATTCTATCAATTCGTAAAACTTATTAGCATCTTCTAAATAAGAAATTGCAAAAGCTTCGCTTGGCTCATTTTTGTTAATTTGGTATACAAAATCCTCAAAATCAACTCCCAAATCAATCTTACCTTCTTTGATAAAAAATTCGTTAAAGTCTGAAATGATCTTATTGTGGGTGTTCGTTTTTTTCCCTTCAGCAGTCAACAAAGCCTTTGCAGTGTTGACAATTGAGCTATATGCGAAATAAATCGCGTCAGGATATTTTCCTTCCACCAAAGAGTTTTGAGCATTTCCTATTTTATCTTTACTATCGATAAGAAGGGTAGTAATCAAATCAATTACTACACCTGCACACTCCCCAATTCCGACAGCTTTCTCGTACTTTTCTTCGTTACCCCAATCGATAAAATCATTTTCTTGCAAATCACTTACATCAGAGAGAGGCTTTAAAAAATCATAGAAATACTTCTCACCTTTTGATTGGTAATAGTCTAAGAAGTTTGCTCCTTCTCCATTTGCTTTGAAATCATTCAACAATAATCGTAACGACTCTGGGCCTCTTTTACTTGGAATCTTAATTACCTTGTCAGATACTCTTCCTTTTCCATCTCCTAATACCCCCCCTCCAAGAAGTATTTGTAATGCAGGTGCTACTAATTTTCCAGATTTCACAGACATTCCTTGGTATCCAATATTAGCCATATTGTGCTGTCCACAAGCATTCATACACCCTGAAATCTTGATCATCAAGTCTGAATTATTTGCAAATTCAGGGTATTCTGTATTCAATACTCTTCCCAACTCTTTTGCGATACCTGTTGAAGAAGCGATCCCCAAATTACAAGTATCAGTCCCAGGACAAGCTGTAATGTCTTGTATTTTTTCATAGCCTAAATCAACCATACCTATTTTTCCTAATTCTTGAAAAAAGAAAGGCAGTAAATCTTCACGTACATGACGTATTAATATATTTTGACGGAGTGAAAAACGCAATTCGTTTCCTGCGTAATTTTTAATCAAATCTGCAAGAATTCTAGCTTCTTTGGTGTAAAAATCTCCGATATTCACTTTGACTCCAATAGCAAAAAGACCATTTTGTTTTTGAGGAATAACATTTGATTTTCTCCATTGTTCGTATGCATTCGTATCTACCAATTCTACATCTGGTGCAACAATTTGCGACACATCTGGTATTTCAAAACCTTCCGTTGAAATTGGAACAGATTGATTTGACAATGCTTTTACCTCCTTGGCTACTATAGCGTTGAACTCTTCCAAGCCCACTTGTTTGATAAAAAACTTCAAACGTGCTTTGGCTCTTTTCGATCGCTCTCCGTACCTGTCAAACACACGTAAAACACTTTCCATGTAAGGTATTATTTGATCCGTTTCTAAAAATTCGTGAGCCACATCAGCAAAACGAGGCTGAGATCCTAAACCGCCACCAATCATGACTTTGAAACCACGTACTTCTTTTCCATCAATGGTTTTCACTTTGGCTATAAATCCGATATCATGCATAAAGCTCAAAGCAGTATCAGCATCAGTACCAGAAAAAGAAACCTTAAACTTTCGCCCTAACTCTTGACAAATTGGATTTCTCAAAAAGAATTGGAACACTGCATGAGCATAAGGTGATACGTCGAAAGGTTCGTCTATATCTATACCAGCAGTCTCGGATGCAGTCACATTCCTTACAGCGTTTCCACAAGCCTCACGAAGTGTAATATCACTCTTTTCCAACTCTGCCCATAATTCTGGAGTTCTATCCAAGCTTACATGGTGGATTTGAATGTCTTGACGGGTTGTAATATGCAAGCGGCCTCTAGAATATTCATCAGAAACATCCGTTATTCTATGTAATTGCTCGCTAGTCACTTTACCATAAGGCAGTTTGATTCGAATCATTTGCACTCCAAATTGACGTTGTCCGTATACTCCACGAGCAAGACGCAAGCTCCTAAACTTTTCCTCATCAATCTTACCTTCATGAAACAATTGAATTTTATCTGCCAATTCTATGATATCTTTCTCTACAACTGGGTTTTCTATTTCTGATCTAAAACTTTGCATGTCTTTCTTTTTTTAATGTACTTTAAAACACATTTGATTTATTGTATAAAACCTACGCCAGAGGTATTGTTTGTTTGTGGGTTGATGAGTATAAAGGAACCATTTGCTTTGTTGTCTGAATAGGCATCATAGAACAAAGGTTTGGCCAAACGGACACTTACCAACCCTATGTCGTTGATATTCAATTCAGATACTGCTTCGTCATCTCCTGAAAAGTCGGTTTTTATCAAAGTTTTTACTTCAGCAATTTTGACGACGACTCTATTGGCTCCGTGTTGTAATAAATACTTTGTCCCTGCCTTAAGCGCGTCAGCATCCATCCAACATATTTTTGCCTCAATTTGTTTTGATTCTTTAGGTAACTCACTTGTCTTAACTAGTAAATCTCCTCTAGAAATATTGATTTCATTTTCGAGGGTTACGTTTATAGATGCGCCTCTTTCTGCGACGTCATACGTTTTGTCAAAAAAATATATTTCTTTGATTTTTGAAGCTGTTTTTGAGGGCAACACTGTTACTTCATCACCAACGGCTAATGAACCTCCGTACAACTTACCTGCATAACCTCTAAAATCGTGAAAAGCATCTGTTTTTGGACGAATAACTGACTGAATAGGCAAACGAGCACTTGCTTTTTCATATACATCTTGCGCATCCAAACGCTCTAAGTGATCCAACAATGTAGTCCCTGTATACCATGGCATATGTCCAGAAGTGTGTACCACATTGTCACCTTGTAATGCACTTACAGGTATAAAAGTTATGTTTTGTCCT
>JBMZVD010000096.1:0-7813 GCA_049625305.1 Flavicella sp. | reverse complement strand
AGTGAAACTGGGGAAAAGTTGGCAGCTCTTCAAGAACCCGAAGAGGAAATGGCTATTAGTTCACAGCATCCTGATTGGGCAGAGCAAGATCCTGAAATGTGGTGGGAATACGTATGTACAGCAACAAAAAGGATTTTAGAAGAATTCCCCTTAAATAAAGGTACTATAAAAGGAATAGGCATATCCTATCAAATGCATGGTTTGGTAGTCGTTGACTCGAACAAAAAGTCTTTGAGAAACGCTATTATTTGGTGTGACAGTAGAGCAATTGAAATCGGAAACGATGCGTTTAGAAACATAGGAGAAGCCGTTTGTTCAGATCATTTATTAAATTCACCTGGAAATTTTACAGCTTCAAAACTAAAGTGGGTCAAAGAATACGAACCCAATATTTACAAACAAATTCACAAATACATGTTACCTGGTGACTACATTGCCATGCGTTTATCAGGCATTATAAACACTACAAAAAATGGATTATCAGAGGGTATTTTGTGGGATTATAAAAAAGACAGTGTCGCCAATTGGCTTCTAGAGTATTATGATATTGACCCTACGTTGACACCAGATGTAATTGAAAATTTTTCAGTGCAAGCAACAGTTGATTTACAAGGATCCAAAGAAACAGGTATTCCAGAAGGTACACCTATACTGTACCGAGCAGGAGACCAACCCAACAATGCGCTTTCTCTTAATATATTCAATCCGGGAGAAGTTGCGGTAACAGGTGGAACCTCAGGAGTGATTTATAATGTTAGCAATACCTTAAAATCAAAAGAATCCTCTAGAATCAATAATTTTGCCCATGTTAATTACAGTGCAAAAAATAGAAATATTGGTAAACTACTTTGTATCAATGGAGCAGGAATTATGTACCGTTGGCTTCGCAACAACACTAATGTTTCTTCCTATGATGACATGAACTTAAAAGCTGCAAAGGTCCCAATAGGAGCTGAAGGTCTAGTAATTATTCCATTTGGAAATGGTGCAGAACGTATGTTGAACAATACCAATTTAGGAACTCAAATAATCAATATAAATTTAAACAAACACCATACTGGACATTTGTGTAGGGCCGCCTTAGAGAGTGTTGCGTTTTCCTTTGTCTATGGAATGGACATTTTAAAAGGGGACAATGCTCAAATAAAAGTAATCAGAGCAGGAAATGACAACTTGTTTCGCTCAGAAATTTTCTCGAACACTGTTGCAACACTGATAGGGCACGAAATAGAAATTTTCAACACAACTGGATCTGTTGGAGCTGCACGAGCTTGTGGGCTTAAAGGAGGTGACTTTAAAAAATTTGGGGAAGTCATTGCAAAAAACGATCATGTGATGACCTTTATGCCACTTCAAAACAAAACCCCTTATGAATTGGCTTACAGAAATTGGAAACAAAAATTAGAGTCTTTTTTAAAACACAAAAATAACTAATAACTAAAACCACTGAAAATGGCATTAATAGGAGATAAGGAATACTTTAAAGGTATAGGAGAAATTAAATACGAAGGAAAAGAATCAGATAATCCTTTGGCATTTAAATACTATAATCCTGATCAAATTGTTGCAGGAAAAACTATGCGTGAACATTTTAAGTTTTCTGTTGCCTATTGGCATACCTTCTGTGGTCAAGGAGCCGACCCATTTGGACCAGGCACACAAAATTTTGAATGGGACAAGCCTAAAGACCCACTTGATGCCGCCAAAGAAAAAGCAGATGCAGCATTTGAGTTTATTACAAAAATGGGCTTTGGATACTATTGTTTTCACGACTATGACCTGATCCAAGAAGGCCCCACCTTTAAAGAGTTTGAAGACAGGTTGTCAAGCATTACTGATTACTTAAAACAGAAGCAAGTGGCTTCAGGTGTGAAATTATTATGGGGAACTTCTAATTGTTTCTCAAATCCTCGTTACATGAATGGTGCTGCAACCAACCCTGACTTTGACGTACTAGCACGTGCAGGAGGACAAGTAAAGCTAGCTCTGGATGCTACCATGGCACTCGATGGAGAAAACTATGTGTTTTGGGGAGGACGTGAAGGTTATATGTCTTTATTAAATACTGACATGGGAAGAGAACTAGAACATCTTGGACAATTTTTGAGAATATGTAGAGACTATGCACGTGCTCAAGGATTCAAAGGAAATTTCTTTATCGAACCCAAACCTATGGAACCCTCAAAACATCAATACGATTTTGATTCTGCTACCGCTATAGGGTTTTTAAGAGAACATGGACTCGATAAAGATTTTAAAATAAATATAGAAGTCAACCACGCAACATTAGCATTGCACACCTTTCAACATGAAATAGCCGTATCAGCACATGCAGGTATGCTCGGAAGTTTGGATGCCAATCGTGGAGACTACCAAAATGGTTGGGATACCGATCAATTTCCCAACAACATACAAGAAACAACAGAGGCCATGTTGGTGTTCTTAAAAGCTGGAGGATTGCAAGGAGGTGGTGTAAATTTTGACGCAAAACTCAGAAGAAATTCAACAGATATGGACGATATTTTTCACGCACACATTGGAGGAGCAGATACTTTTGCAAGAGCCTTGCTAATTGCAGATAAAATCATCACATCATCTCCTTACGAAAAAATGAGAAAAGAGCGTTACAGTTCTTTTGACAGTGGAAAAGGTAAAGATTTTGAAAATGGAAAATTAGATCTAAAAGATCTTTACAAAATAGCTCAAGAAAATGGAGAATTACAGTTAAGAAGTGGAAAACAAGAACTATTTGAAAACATCATCAATCAGTATATATAGATAAGTTTGGTTTGGGGTACTCGATACAAATAGAAGTCCTTTCGAGTCGAGTACCTTTTTTTTAAAACTAAAAAATATCAACGACAAACAAGTAACATAAAAACAAAAATTAGTATATTTAGTTAAGTTTGGTTTGGGGTACTCGATACCGAAATGGTCATAATGGATCGAGTACCTTTTTTTAAATCTAACAAAACTCATAAAATAATTGAGTTTGAAAAGGTAATCATTACTTTTAAAAACATCAATTTACGTATATAGTTAAGTTTGGTTTGAGGTACTCGATACCATTTCTAGTCATTATGGGTCGAGTATCTTTTTTTAACCTTAAAACAAGCAAACCTCAAAATAAACCTATATTATATGAAAAACTCAAATCGTTCCTATTTGCTAAAACTTACTTTAGTAGCCACGTTAGGTGGACTTCTATTTGGGTATGACACTGCAGTAATTTCAGGTACTGTAAGCTCTTTAGAACACTTTTTTGTCTTGCCTTTTGGTTTGTCTGAAACAGCAGCAAGTTCAAAATTAGGAGCTGTAGTTTCTAGTGCCTTGATCGGTTGTATTATCGGAGGAATGTCAGGAGGACTTATCAGTAAAAAACTAGGACGAAAGAAAGGATTGCTATTCGCAGCTCTTTTATTTTTACTTTCAGCCATAGGTTCTTCGATGCCAGAAATGGGGATTGTAACTATCGGAGATGCTGACCACACATATATAAATATTTTTATTGCCTATCGAATTATTGGAGGAATCGGAGTTGGTTTGGCATCTATGCTTTCTCCTTTATATATTGCTGAAATTGCACCTGCAGAGAGTAGAGGTAAATTGGTTTCTATGAATCAATTTGCTATTATTTTTGGAATGCTAGTCGTTTATTTTGTCAATTTCTATATAGCCAAACAAGGGGATGAAACTTGGTTACAGACCGTTGGTTGGCGGTGGATGTTCGCCTCTGAAATAATCCCTGCTAGTTTGTTTGTTGGATTGTTGTTTTTGGTTCCAGATACACCACGCTCACTCATGTTGAAAAACCAACCTCAAAAAGCATTGAGTGTGTTGGAAAAAGTTAATGGTGAAGAGAAGGCAAATCAAATATTAGAAGATATCAAAAATACCTTGACTGCTCAGTCAGGTCACTTATTTTCCTATGGAGTAGGTGTAATTGTGATTGGTGTTTTACTTTCTATCTTTCAACAATTCGTAGGCATCAATGTCGTATTGTACTACGCACCAGAAATTTTTAAAAGTATGGGATCAGGAACTGATACAGCTTTGCTTCAAACTATAATTGTGGGGGCTGTAAACCTAGGGTTTACAATTTTAGCCATTCTTACGGTTGACAAATATGGAAGAAAACCATTGATGATTATTGGTGCCTTGGGTATGGCAGCATCTATGTTTGCATTGGGAGGAACATTTGCCACTAAAAGTGTAGGAGTTTTTGCATTGATTTGTATGTTAGTATACGTCGCGAGCTTTGCGATGAGTTGGGGGCCTGTTGTTTGGGTATTGCTCTCTGAAATATTTCCAAATAAAATACGCGGAAAGGCACTAGCTGTTGCTGTGGCTGCCCAATGGATTTCTAACTGGATTGTATCTTACACCTTCCCTATCATGGATAAAAACACCTACCTGTTGGAGAAGTTCAATCATGGATTTGCCTATTTCATCTATGGATTTATGGGAATATTTGCTACATTTTTAGTGTGGAAATTTGTACCCGAAACCAAGGGGAAAACTTTGGAAGAAATGGACACACTTTGGGATAAATAATTTTATGAAAAGAATAAGATTCACTTATAAACCTCACTTATATATAGGCTATATCGTATTCTTATGTTTGGCTTGTATCGATAAAGCAGATAGTACAACTGTGGATCTTTATAAAGATACCGAAACAACTGATGATGGAGGCAATAATGACGATTCAGAAAACAACAACTCAGAGAATAATACACTTAAAACGAAGACAATTGATATTACTCAGAACATAGAAGGAGTTAATATCACACGTACTTTTCGACTTCAAACACCTACAAGTATAGATACTTTAAAAAATTACCCATTGGTTTTTGCTTTTCATGGAAGAGGGGGCAACAAAGACAACTGGATTCGGACCCTCAAAAAATTTACAGATAGTGGTGAATTTATCGGGGTCTACCCACAAGGTTATTTAGAATCCTGGAACTTAGGTTCCGAACCTTCCAAAGCAGATGACACTGAATTTGTCAATAAGATCGTCACTGAACTAAAGACGTATTCGAATTTAAATTTCGAGAAAATGTATGCCATTGGTACTTCAAATGGTTCCGCATTGGTCAATCAATTGGCCATTGAAACTACACATTTTAAAGCAATAGCTCCCATTGTATCACAACTGATAGAAAGTCAAGTTTTTCATGATAATATGGAACCCATTTCAGTTTACCAAATATGTGGAGCAGAAGATACAGTGATTCCTATTAGTGGAGGTGATAAGTTAGGTCATGTTTTTTTAGATGCCCTAGAAAGTGCTAAAAAATGGGCAAATCATTTTGGATGCGACACAAATTCTAAAACGACTATACAAAGTGAAGATACCCTTTACACTTTTGATAATTGTGACAATGGGATTGTTATCAATTACCTAAGGGTAGAAAACGGTAGTCATAACATTCAAGAGGAAATTCCAAATTTGTACGATATAATTTGGGAATTTTTTCAGTTATTTTAAGTTAACTTTTTAGTCGTTTCTCTCTCTATCAGTGAAGTCTTCACTATTTTGGTAGAATAGGAATCTTGTTCTCTAACACCTTCCAACCGATCGATCAGAGCTTTGGCTGCTAATTCGCCCATATGATTTCCGTGTTGACTTATGGTAGTAATTTTGGGAGTTGTATAATTTGATAGTTTTCCATTGGTAAAGCAAATCAGTGACATCTCATCAGGAATCTTGTAATTCATAGCTTTCAGTAATTCCAATGAATTTATAGCTGAACTTTCCTCCAAGCAGAGTAGGCCATCTATCGATTTATCTGCCAACACCAATTTCATACAGGTATCAAAATCTTCATTTTTACCTATTCTAACAATTAGCTTTTCCTCAACGTTTTTTCCATGTGATTTAAGAGCTTTTTTATAGCCATCGACGCGCAACTTCCCTACACTTAAATTATCAATTACTGAAATCACAGCAATTCTTTTACAACCTGTTTGAATCAAGAAATTTGTTGCTTCGCATGCTCCATCAAAATCATTGACAATAACCTTATCACAATCGATGTTATCCGTTACCCTATCAAACAAAACTAATGGAACTCCCTCATCAATAGCTGTTTGTAAGTGCTTGTATTTATCCATTACTTGTGTTTCTTCAGCCATGGAAAGTATGAAGCCATCTATGGTACCATTTTTCAATAGTTCAATGGTCTTACTTTCCTTTTCATAAGATTCATTAGATATACAAGAAATTAAATTGTATCCTCTATTTGTAGCAATTTCCTCTATACCCACAAAAACCTTTGTAAAAAAACTATTCATTATGTTTGGGATTACTACACCGATGGTTTTGGTTTTCTTTTGTAATAAGTTCAGAGCAACCCTATTGGGTTGGTATTGGTGTTTTTTGGCGTATTGTTGAATTTTTTCTTTGGTACTAATACTTATGTCATGACAGTCCTTTAAAGCTTTGGAGACCGTTGCAATGGATACATTAAAATTAGACGCAATATGCTTAAGTGTTATACGTTTGCGCATAGGATTTGTTGGTTTGGTTTGTAATATTTAATATAAAAAAATCAAAATCAGTTTCCTACACAAATTAGACAACCTTCTTTTTACTATCTTTGAACACCCTCTCATTTACTTTAAAAAACAAATTGCTATGTTAGTAAAAGTTTATGGTGCTGCTGTTTTTGGCATAGAGGCGACACGTATTACAGTAGAGGTAAATATAGATCAAGGTATTGGTTACCACCTTGTTGGATTGCCTGACAATGCGGTTCGAGAAAGTTGTTATCGCATTGCAGCTGCTCTGCAGAACAACGGCTATAAGTTACCCGGAAAGAAAATTACCCTCAATATGGCACCTGCTGATCTTCGCAAAGAAGGATCTGCATATGATTTGCCCTTAGCAATAGGAATTTTAGCTGCGTCTGAACAAATTAAAGCCAAAGACTTAAAAAAACACATGATCATGGGTGAGCTATCTTTGGATGGAAGTTTACAACCTATCAAAGGCGCTTTACCCATGGCACTCAAGGCAAAAGAAGAAGGGTTTAGTAGCTTGATGCTTCCCTTACAGAATGCTAAAGAAGCTGCCATCGTTAAAGGTTTAAAAGTATATGGAATTCAAAATATACAAGAAATCATCGCCTATTTTGATTTGGAAGCTCCTCTGCGAGAAACTGAAGTATCAGTTGAACAAGAATTTGAAAAAACCTTAGAACACCCTAGTTTTGATTTTTCTGATGTCAAAGGTCAAGAGTCTATCAAGCGCTGTATGGAAATTGCAGCAGCGGGCGGACATAACATTCTTTTGATAGGACCTCCGGGATCGGGAAAAACCATGCTAGCAAAACGTTTACCAAGCATCCTTCCGCCAATGACCTTAGAGGAGGCATTGGAAACTACAAAAATTCATTCGGTCGTTGGAAATGTAAAAGAACAAATGGGACTCTTGACAGAACGTCCGTTTCGATCTCCACATCATACAATTTCTGATGTTGCCCTTGTCGGCGGTGGACAATATCCTCAACCTGGTGAAATTTCTATGTCTCACAATGGTGTATTATTTCTAGATGAACTACCTGAGTTCAAACGAAGTGTTTTGGAAGTAATGCGACAACCTTTAGAGGACAGAAAAGTGACTATCTCTAGGGCTCGATTTACTGTTGATTATCCTTGTAGTTTTATGTTAGTGGCCAGTATGAACCCTAGCCCTAATGGTTATTTTAACGAACCAGGAAACCCCATGGCCTCTAGTCCACAAGAAATGCAACGTTATTTGGGTAAAATTTCAGGTCCATTGTTAGACCGTATTGATTTACACATA
>JBMZVD010000095.1:0-7842 GCA_049625305.1 Flavicella sp. | reverse complement strand
CTTTGTGTTCTTTGCAATTCAACGCTTTAGTCTAAAGAAAAGAAAAAACTACAGATTATAAAAAAAGGGATTTGATATTTTCAAATCCCTTTTTTGTCTTACTCAGTAACATACTGAGCTACATTTTCCCAAGGACCTCCATTGATAATATCTATACCATGTTGTGCTAAAAAGTCCGTTGCTTGACCGCTTCTAGCACCACTCCTACAAACAGCTATTACTTTTTTTTCAAAGTTTTTTATAGTTTCAATATGCCCCGGTATGGTGTCTAAAACGATATGTGTAGAACCAACCACGTGTCCTTCTTCGTATTCAGCATCAGTACGAACATCCAATACTACTGCTCCGTCTTTTAAATATTCTTGAATTTTTACGTTGTCAAAATTTGTCATAGTAAGATTTGCTAAATTTATTCAAACAAAAGTACTCAATAATTACATAAAACACCCAATAATAGTTTTCAAAAAGAATGCAATAATATCCTTAAAATTTTAAATATTCTGATTCTTAACAAGAATGTAATCAGAATATTGATACTTTAAAAGAGAAGTACTTATATTTGCCTCAGTAAATTTTTTTCATATATGAATAAGAAAGTAATCTTAATGATCTTAGACGGTTGGGGAGTAACCCAAGACCCTAAAGTATCCGCAGTCTTTAATGCCAAAACATCTTATATCGATGGGTTGTACGATACATATCCAAATGCTACACTAAGAACTGATGGCGAACACGTAGGACTTCCTGACGGTCAAATGGGGAATTCTGAAGTAGGGCATATGAATCTTGGTGCGGGACGTATTGTATACCAAAACTTGGCGCGTATTAATAAAGCGGTTAAGGAGAAAACATTAGGTAAAGAAAAAGCATTGTTAGATACTTTTCATTATGCAAAAGAACACAAGAAAGACGTTCATCTTTTAGGACTTGTTTCTAATGGTGGTATTCATGCTCATATCGATCATTTGAAAGGAATTCTTGATGTTGCCAAAGAAAATGAAGTTGGAAACATCTATTTACATGCCTTTACAGATGGTAGAGACTGTGATCCTAAATCAGGGACATACTTTATCAAAGATATTCAAGATTACATGGAAAACACTGTGGGTGAATTGGCAACTGTAACAGGACGTTATTACGCAATGGATAGGGACAATCGTTGGGAGCGAGTAAAAGAAGCCTATGACGGCGTTGTCAATGGAGTCGGAACTAAAACTAACGACTGTGTTGCTCAAATGGATGCCAACTACACCAATGGAATTACAGATGAGTTCCACACACCTATCATCGCCACAAATTCAGATGGAACTCCAATAGCGACCATCAAAGAAGGAGATGTTGTATTGTTCTTTAACTACAGAACTGACAGAGGAAGAGAGTTGACAAATGCTTTGTCTCAAAATGACTTCCCTGAGTATGGAATGAAAAAATTAGATTTGTACTATACAACGATTACCTTGTACGACGAGAGTTTCAAAGGAATCAATGTGATCTACAAAAACGAAAACATCAAAAACACGATTGGTGAAGTACTCTCCAAAGCAGGAAAAAAACAAATAAGAATTGCTGAGACTGAAAAATACCCTCACGTAACATTTTTCTTTTCTGGAGGACAGGAAGAACCTTTTGAAGGAGAATCTAGAATTTTAAGAAACTCACCAAAGGTAGCTACCTATGATTTGAAACCCGAAATGAGTGCCTATGAACTGAAAGATGCTTTGTGCGAAGACCTGGAAAAAGGAGACGCTGATTTTGTGTGTTTGAACTTTGCCAATGGGGATATGGTTGGACATACAGGAGTCATGGAGGCTGCCATCAAAGCATGTGAGGCAGTTGATGCTTGTGCGAAAGAAGTAATTGAAACAGGCTTAAAGAACGGGTACAGTACGCTGTTGATTGCAGACCATGGAAATTGTGAAACTATGATCAATCCAGATGGAAGCCCTCACACTGCGCATACGACTAATCCTGTGCCAATGATTTTGATTGATAGTGAATTGAAAGCAATAAATGACGGTGTTTTAGGTGACGTTGCACCTACCATTTTGAAATTAATGGGAGTGAAACAGCCTGAAGACATGACTAGACATGCACTGGTATAAAACTTAAAAGCTCACTTCAGTCTTTACAGCTGAACTGAGCTTTTTCTATCTCGATAATTTTTGTATTTTTAAATACAAAAAATGTCATCAATTCACCATTCTGTCATAGCAGTTGATTTCGATGGAACCATCGTAGAAGATGCATATCCAAAAATAGGAAAACCCAAACTTTTTGCTTTTGACACAATTAAAAAACTACAAAAAAACGGGCACAGAATCATACTTTGGACTGTGAGATCAGGTAAAAGTCTTGACAAAGCAGTAGCTTTTTGTAAAGATAAAGGAGTAGAGTTTTATGCCGTCAATAAAAACTATCCTGAAGAAATAGTAGACGCAAATACTCCGAGAAAAATTTTAGCAGACACCTTTATCGACGATAGAAACGTGGGTGGATTTATGGGATGGGACAAAATAAATCAACTTTTTTTTGAAAATGAGTCTCTTCCAAAAATCAAAAAGAAAAATCTATTTTCTTTTTTCAAAAAATAACAACTTTTAAAGGTCCTAAAACCTCGTTCAAAAAAGATGAAAAACAGTATATTTGCTGTTCAAAATTCACTTCATGATCACAATTAAAAGCTTAGAAGAAATCGAATTGATGCGCGAAAGTGCGCTCATAGTTTCAAAAACACTAGGAATGCTTGCTACAGAAGTAAAACCAGGCGTTACTACACTACATCTTGATAAACTTGCAGAAACCTTCATAAGAGATCATGGAGCCATCCCTGGGTTTTTAGGGTTGTATGACTTCCCTAACACACTTTGTATGAGTCCTAACGCACAAGTAGTGCATGGCATTCCCAACAATGATGTCTTGGTAGAGGGAGATATTATTTCCATAGATTGCGGAGCCTTAAAAAATGGGTTTTATGGAGATCACGCCTACACTTTTGAGGTAGGTGAAGTTGCTGCAGAAACAAAAAAACTACTCGAAGTAACCAAACAAAGTTTGTACGAAGGGATTCGACAATTCAAAGTTGGAAACAGAGTCGGTGATGTAGGCTATGCCATTCAGAAATATGCAGAAGATCACGGTTACGGTGTCGTCAGAGAATTAGTAGGCCATGGAGTCGGACGTGTAATGCACGAAGACCCTGAAATGCCTAATTACGGAAAAAGAGGACGGGGTAAAAAGTTTGTAGAAGGGATGGTGGTTGCTATTGAACCTATGATTAATATGGGAACCAAAAACATCAATCAATTAAAGGACGGATGGACGATCTTGACCAAGGATGGTAAACCTTCTGCACATTTTGAACACAATGTTGCAATCCTCAACGGAAAGCCAGAATTGCTCTCTACTTTTAAGTATGTTGATGAGGTTCTAGGTACTCAAACTAATGCTGAAGAAGAGTTTATCGCAAAAAAATAAGAATTGAAAGTCTTTAAATACATTTTAAATCGTATTCCCAGACCCCTGCTAATCAAAGCGAGTTATTGGGCTAGTCCATTTGTCGGTTTGTACCTCAAGGGCACCAAATACTTTGACCCTATCAATGAAAAATCCTATCGGAAATTTTTACCCTACGGATACGAAACACAACGAGAAAATGTATTGGCACCAGGAACAATGTCCTTAGAAAGACATCGCCTGTTATGGTTATTTTTAAAGAAAAAAACAGACTTTTTTAGCCAACCTAAAAAAGTACTTCACGTCGCACCAGAACAATGTTTTTACAAACGTTTTCGCAAACAAAAGAACATTGACTACTTGACAACTGATTTATACTCACCATTGGCAGACGTTAAGGCAGACATTTGTAAACTTCCATTTAAAGACAACAGCTACGATGTTGTCTTTTGCAATCATGTATTGGAACATATTGAGGACGATAAAAAAGCAATGAAAGAATTGTTACGTGTTTTAAAACCTGGTGGGTTTGGTATCTTTCAAGTTCCTCAAGAATTAAATAGAGCAACTACTTATGAAGATTGGAACATAACAAGCCCTGAGGAACGAAGAAAACACTTTGGCCAATACGACCATGTAAGGGTGTATGGACGTGATTATTTTGAAAAATTAAGAGCAGTTGGCTTTCAAGTAGATGAAATTCAATGCAAAGACATTGCTAGTGTAGATGATATTGAGAGAATGGCCTTGTCTCCGGAAGAAATCATTCCCTACTGCACCAAAAACTAACTGAAACACCAATGTTACAAAACACCTAATCAATCAATTCCAATGAGGGTGATTTGTAGGAGCTATAATTCCCCTCCGCATCAGTATATAAGAAGAATACTTTTAGTTCTTGATGAGCTTTTAAAAATTCTAAGGAACGTTCCAGTCCCATAGCCATAAAGGCGGTTGCATAACCATCGACATCTGCACAATCCATTTCTCCAATGACGGTAGCACTCAACAAATCTCTTTTAGCAGTGTAGCCTGTTTTTGTATCAATGGTATGTACGTACTTTTCACCAGTAAGAGTATCTATTTTAAATTTTCTATAGTTACCAGAAGTAGCCATGGATTCATTATTCAATCCGACAATTGTTTGTAAAGATCTTGTACCGTCAAAATTTGGTTTTTCAATACCTATTCTCCACAACTGTTGGTTAGCATTAGTTCCTCTAACTCTTAATTCACCTCCAATTTCAATCATATAATTAGATACGCCCTTACTTTCCAAATAGCGACCTACTACGTCTGCTCCAAAACCTTTGGCAATGGCATTAAAATCTAGGTAACTACTCGAAAATTTCTTTCTAACTTTACCATCAAGAATTGAAATTTTGTCAAAACCAACAAAATTCATTAGGGAATCTATAGTCTGAGAATTCATATGAACATTCGATTTTCGAGGTCCAAAACCCCAGGCATTCACCAACAATCCAATCGTAGGATCAAAATCCCCATCCGTTTCTCTATAAATCCGTTTGGATTTTTCAAATACTTCAGTAAATAAGTTATCCACTACAACTGTGCTATCTCCTGCATTGATTTTTGAAATCGATGAAGTAGACAAATAAGTTGAAAGTGAAGCATTGACTTCTTGAAACATACTGTCAACAGCAGTTTCTAAATTAGGAATATTTTCACCAATACTTACAATATGAAATCGTGTCCCAAATACATTACCTTCCAATTTGCTTACTTTTGGTACAGTATTTGTGCATGAAATAGATATTAAAACTAGTATCCAAAAATAAAGTATCAATTTTAAATTAAACATAGTACAGGTATTGAAATGTTATAAAATATATAATATCATCATTAATACGATAATATATTTATAATATTTAATATATTTGCACAAAATTAAATCATTTTTACATCTCATGAAAAATCTAATCACATTATTTTCTCTTAGTGCATTGTTGTTATCTTCTTGTGTATCAAAGAAGGAATTTACAGAATTGCAAAACATTAATTCAAAGACGAAACAAGCTTTGGAAGACGCGAACACTTCTTTATCTAAAACAACAAATGACTTAGAAAAAGAACGTGCTAAAATAGCTTCTTTAGAAGACAAAATTGACTACCTTGAAAAAGGAAATGAAAGAAGTCTTGAATTTGTAGACAACTTAACAGTTCTTTCTAAAAGTGCTTCTGCAAACGTTAAAGAAACGTTGAGCCAGTTGAGCAAAAAGGACGAATATATCAAACATATTCAGTCTGTAAATTCTAAAAGAGATTCTATCAACTTAGCAGTTGCTTTCAACTTGAAGAAAGTATTAAACAACGGATTGAACGACGAGGACATCCAAGTGAACATTGAAAAAACTGTAGTATACATTTCTATTGCAGACAAATTATTGTTCAACAGTGGTTCATTCAAAGTATCTAGCAGAGCAGACAAAATTCTTAAGAAAGTAGCTGATGTAATCAATGCGCAACCAGAAATGGACGTTATGGTTGAAGGACATACAGACAACAAAACAATCAAAACAGACATCTTAGATGACAACTGGGATTTGTCAGTAAAGCGTGCAACATCTATCGTAAGAAAACTTCAAGGACAATTTGAAGTAGCTCCAGAAAGATTAATTGCAGCAGGTAGAAGTAGCTATGTACCTTTAGTTGAAAATGATTCAAAAGCTAATATGGCTAAAAACAGAAGAACTAAAATCATCATCATGCCTAAATTGGATCAGTTCTTTGAACTTTTAGATGAGAAAAACTAATTCGATTTTATCGATATGTAAAAAGGGCCTTCAATATGAAGGCCCTTTTTTATTTGTACATCGTATCAACCATGAATGGTTTCACTTTTTCCGTATTTTGTAATGATACTGTTTTCAAAAGCTAACCACTCTTTCCAACGTTTGTCAACATCTACCCTTCCACCATATTTTCGCGCATAACCGATAAAGGTAGTATAGTGTCCTGCTTCACTAATCATCAGTTCACGGTAGAATTTGGACAATTCTTTATCTTTGATATTTTCTGACAAAACTCTAAATCGTTCACAACTACGAGCCTCTATCAAGGCTGAAAACAACAGACGGTCAACCAAGGCATCTTCCCGTGACCCACCTTTAACCATGAATTGGAACAATTCATTCACATAAGGATCCTTGCGTTCTCTACCCAAAACGCCTCCTCGCTTTTTTATGAGTTCATGTACCATTTCAAAATGCTCCATTTCCTCTTTAGCGAGTGCTAACATGTCTGTAACAAGATCGGAAAGGTTTGGGTTGAATGTAATGATTGTAATGGCATTGGTGGCCGCTTTTTGTTCACACCAAGCATGATCAGTTAAAATCTCATCAATATTTGACTCTACTATGTTTACCCACCTAGGATCTGTTGCCAATTCTAAGTGCAGCATTTTACCGTTTTTCATACTACAAAAATAATGAAAAATGACAAAGGCAAGAAGAGCAACTGATTTCCAACCCTAAAAAAGAGAGGCTCATAAAATACAAAGCATAAAAAAAGAGAGGCACTAACACCTCTCCTCTTCAAAAAACCTCAACAAAAAGTCTTTATTCTTTTACAATTTTATAAGTAGCAGTTGCTGAATCAATAGTCACTTGCATCAAATAAACACCCGCTTTCAAACTTGAAATATCAATAGTGTCTGAGTTTGAATTGAGTGTCGAATTCAGAACATTTTTACCTAAAGATGAGTAAAAAGAAACGTTTTGAATAGCTTCTTGTGCATTCAAACGAATACTATTTTTGACAGGGTTCGGAGCAAAGTTAAAGTTATAAGCTTCCAATGTATTGTTACTCAATGGAGTGTTTGCAACGGTTAGCGTAAACTCAAATTTATTACTTAAAATACTAGGAGCTCCAGCATTATTAGCACCGTGCCAATCTGCAGCTTCTTTAGAATACACATCCAATACTAATTTGGAAATCGTACCGTCGACATAGTCTTTGTTATATTTGACTACAGCATATATGATTTTTTGTCCTTTTGTTGAATTACAACCTCCAAAATGATTCAATACATTAGTACCTTTACCTGCACCTACTAATTCAAAATCATCACCTTCTGACTTGACAACCAACTGATCTTGTGTCGTTATAAATTTATCTGCAAGCGGCGCGTCTATGGTTATTTTAAATGTGTAATATTTTTCGGGAACAGTGTCCTTTATTGAATAGTTTGCTTGTGTGAATGTATTGACTCTTTTCAAAGTATCGTTTTCAATAATTGAATCTCTAGAAACAACAGTTGATGAAATACCTTTAAATTTCAGAAACTTTTCACCTGATGTATCCTTTCGTTTTTCATCACATTCAATAGTATCTGTAAATGCTAATTGCACCTTATTCACAGCAATAGGC
>JBMZVD010000094.1:0-7942 GCA_049625305.1 Flavicella sp. | reverse complement strand
CAACTTTAATCCTTCAATAATTTTATGAATATCTCCATTGATAACATTAGACAAATCGTACAAAGTCATTCCAATTCTATGTTCGGTTACTCTTCCTTGGGGATAGTTGTACGTTCTAATTTTAGCAGACCTATCTCCACTTGCTACCAAAGAATTACGTTTTTCTGAATCGGCAGCTAATTTTTTCTCCAATTCTTGCTCGTACAAACGAGAACGTAAAACCTTCATTGCCTTGTCTTTATTTTTATGCTGTGATTTTTGGTCTTGACACTGCGCCACCAATCCAGAAGGAATATGTGTCAAACGCACTGCAGAATAGGTCGTATTTACAGATTGACCTCCAGGACCAGATGAACAGAAGTAGTCAATACGAATATCACTCATCTTCATTTCAATATCGAATTCCTCCGCTTCAGGAAGTACCATCACTGTTGCTGCAGACGTATGAACACGACCTTGAGTTTCTGTTTGAGGTACACGTTGCACACGGTGAACTCCAGATTCAAATTTCATATCCCCATAAACATCTGGACCAGTGATACTAAAAATAATTTCCTTAAAACCTCCAGAAGTTCCCTCACTTGTATCCTCTACTTCTACTTTCCAACCTCTATCAGAACAATATTTGGAATACATTCTATATAAATCCCCTGCAAAGATACTTGCCTCATCTCCTCCAGTTCCGGCGCGAATTTCAACAATAACATTTTTAGCATCTTCAGGATCTTTGGGAATCAATAAAAATTTAAGTTCCTCTTCTAACTTAGGAATTCGGTCACTAGACTCTTCCAACTCCATTTTAGCCATTTCTACCATTTCAGCATCAGAACCATCAGCGATGATTTCTTTAGCCTCGTCTATTGTAGTCAATACATTTTCATACTCTTTGGCTTTATCTACTATTTGACCAAGGTCTTTGTATTCTTTGTTCAGTTTCACATAACGTTTTTGATCCATTATAATATCAGGTTGAATGATCAAATCTGATACTTCATCAAAACGTTGTTTGAATATTTGAATTTTATCTAACATGTTTTGTTCTTTTCTTGAATTGCAAAAATACAATTATTATACGATTAATATTATGAGCACAAAAAGACCAGCATACAGCTGGCCTTATAGAATCTACAATACTTTAATATTCAAAAGTACCGTATTCACTTTTAATAGTTAATTTGTTTGCTTCTGAAGCTTCAACACGACCTACTATTTGAGCATTTACATTGAAACTTTTAGAAATAGCAATAATATCTTGTGCAACTTCAGCAGGCACATAAATCTCCATACGGTGTCCCATATTAAATACCTGATACATTTCTTTCCAATCTGTGCCTGATTGTTCTTTAATCAGTTGAAACAATGGCGGAACTGAAAACAGATTGTCTTTAATAACATGTAAATTTTTGACGAAATGTAATATTTTTGTTTGAGCACCACCGCTACAATGCACCATACCGTGAATGTCATCTTTATTATATTTTGCTAAAATTGCCTTGATGATAGGTGCATAAGTTCTGGTCGGAGACAATACCAATTTTCCGGCATCTAAAGGAGCGTTTTCAACTGAATCGGTCAATTTGACTTTACCTGAATAAACCAATTCTTTTGGAACCGCAGCGTCGTAACTTTCAGGATATTTTTCTGACAAATAGGTATCAAAAACATCGTGACGTGCAGAAGTAAGTCCATTACTTCCCATACCTCCATTGTAATTAGATTCATAGGTAGCTTGTCCAAAAGATTCCAAACCTACAATGACATCACCTGCTTGTATGTTGGCGTTATCAATTACATCAGAACGCTTCATACGTGCAGTAACCGTAGAATCAACAATGATAGTACGCACCAAATCACCAACATCAGCAGTCTCTCCCCCCGTAGAATGAATAGAAACGCCAAATCCTTTTAAATCCTCCAATAATTCTTCCGTACCATTAATAATAGCAGATAATACTTCTCCAGGTATTAAATTTTTATTTCTTCCTATAGTTGAAGACAACATAATGTTGTCCGTGGCTCCCACACACAAAAGATCATCAATATTCATGATTAATGCATCTTGAGCAATACCTTTCCAAACAGATAAATCACCTGTTTCCTTCCAATACATATATGCCAAAGAAGATTTGGTACCTGCTCCATCTGCATGCATAATCAAACAATACTCCTCATCACCTGTTAAATGATCTGGAACTACTTTACAAAAAGCTTGTGGAAACAACCCTTTATCAACATTTTTAATGGCATTATGTACGTCTTCTTTTGAAGCTGAGACTCCACGTTGACTATATCTTTTACTAATTTCTGAACTCATGATACTTTTCAATATTTGATGTGGCAAAGTTACTTAAATGTTATGAATAAACTCAATAAACATAAAATTATTCGTTTCAAACATCATTAAAAATTTAACAATATTAAAAGTCATTACTACTGATTTTTAGAATATTATTGTTAAAAAATATAGGATTCATAAAAATCACCCCATCTACGTACTTTTACGTAATTTTAAATCATAATTCACTTTATAAGTTCTATATTTGTCGTATTGATTTTAAAAATAAATTAATTATATATATTATGAGTAAATCTAAATTAGAATACATTTGGTTAGATGGTACGCAACCAACTGCTAGTTTAAGAAGTAAAACTAAAATTGAAAAAGATTTTAGTGGTAAATTAGAAGATTGTCCAATGTGGTCATTCGACGGAAGTTCAACAAATCAAGCAGAAGGAGGAAGTTCTGACTGTTTGTTAAAACCAGTTGCTATTTATCCAGATCCACAAAGAACTAATGGATACTTGGTAATGACTGAGGTATTGAATGCTGACGGTACACCACATGAAACAAATGGAAGAGCTCATATTGATGATGATGACAACGATTTCTGGTTTGGATTCGAGCAAGAGTATTTCTTATACGATGTAGAAACTAACTTACCTGTTGGTTTCCCAAAAGACCAAACACCTCAAGGACAGTTCTACTGTTCAGTAGGAGCTAAAAACGCTTTCGCTAGAGATATGGTTGAAGAGCATTTAGATGTATTGATCGAGGCTGGTATCAATGTTGAAGGAATCAACGCTGAGGTTGCTGCTGGACAATGGGAATTCCAATGTTTCGCTCAAGGAGCTAAGCAAGCTGGTGACGAAATCTGGGTATCTCGTTACTTATTGGAAAGAATAGGTGAGCAATACGGATTACAAGTAGTATGGCACCCTAAACCATTAGGAAAAACTGACTGGAACGGTTCAGGAATGCACGCTAACTTCTCAAACTCTGTATTGAGAGAATGTGGTTCTCAAGATGTTTACGAAACTATCTGTGAAGCTTTCCGCCCAGTAGTAAAAGAACACATTGATGTATATGGAGCTTTCAACGACCAGCGTTTGACAGGTGAGCACGAAACTCAGTCTATCGATGAATTCTCTTTCGGAGTATCTGACCGTGGAGCTTCTATCCGTATTCCAATTATTACTGTTGAGAAAGGATGGAAAGGTTGGTTAGAAGACAGACGTCCTTCTTCAAACGGAGATCCATACAAAATTGCAGCTAGAATTATCAAAACTGTAAAACCAGTATCTGAGCAATTCAAATAATCAGTTACTAGTAGATATATTAAAACGTTCGAGATTTTCTCGAACGTTTTTTTTGTGTAAAAAATTAAATAGTTAGCCGTCTAAACTTATTTTTTTCGAAATAGAAACTCACAAAAAAATAAATTCATTATACGTGCTCAATAACTATCAATCAGTATGGTTAAAAACTTAATTGAAGGATGACAGATATTTACACAAAAATAAATTGAGCGGCTTGTAATTTTACAAAATGATTTTTCTTTAAAAAGACAATTTAAAAGCTCAATGAAGTTTAGCCATTTGTCAAATTAAAAAAAGTTACAAAACTAATTGAGTGATGAATATTACATACGCAAGTAATAAGATAGCCCCTTGTAATTTTCCTAAATACTTTTCTTTTTTACGTTTGTTTAAAAAGCTCAATGGAAGAATAGCAAAAGACACTCCCAACATCCAGAAAATATCATTACTAATCAACTGAATGTCCATTACTGATATCGGAGTTATTGCTGCAGTCAAACCAAGTACTGCTAAAATATTAAACACGTTAGAACCTATTAAGTTCCCAAGAGAAATGGTCTTTTCCTTTTTAATAACTGCCACAATAGAAGCTGAAAGTTCAGGTATACTTGTTCCGATGGATACAATTGTAATACCAATAATACGCTGACTGACTCCAAATGATTCTGCCATAGATATTGCGCCATTTATCAAAATTTCAGAACCACCCCACAGTGCTATTCCACCCAACATTAAAAAACCTACAGACTGAATAGTCGTTTGATTTACCTCGATGTCTTCTTCTTCTGAATTCAAACTTTTACGATTGATCAAAATATACACTAGGTAAGCAACAAGCATCAAAAATAAAATAGCACCTTCATGGGATTGTAGCGTTCCATCAAGAAAGATAAAAACAGAGAATAATAAAGAAGCAGCAAACATAAATAGCCAATCTAGTTTGTAAAAACTTTTAGGTACTTTTATTGTAGACAAAAGTATAGTAACACCTAAAACCATTGCCAAATTGGCTATGTTAGATCCAATGACATTTCCTAATGCCAAATCAGGGTGACCTGACAAAGCAGATTTCAAACTGACAATCAATTCAGGTGCAGAAGTTGCAAAAGAAACAACAGTCATCCCAATGACCATTTTTGGAATTTTTAACTGTAAAGAAAAAGCAACGGCAGCTTTTAACAGCCAATCCCCTCCAAGGATTAACAAAATCAAACCTACTACAATATAAATAATATCCATAAAGAAAAATTGTGAGGTCAAAGATACCTAAACTATAAAAAAGACTGAGGTAGGTACCTATTTTTTTTTTAGAAAAAGTGTATCTTGTCGAAAGCCTTAAAAAAGATAAAAGATGAATAAAAATTTCTACAAAAATTTAGCCAAAGTAAATAAAATAATTTTTCCTTCATTTGGGAAAAAAAGATTGGACATGGCAAAGGCCAAAAAGTGGCAATTAGCCATCATTGGATGGCGTGCCTACATCACAAAAAGAGCCATTGACTAAACATTTTTATTCGACTATAAAGTTGCAAAACTAGAGCTTTATTTCAACACACAAACTAATATATTAATTCACAATACATTACACAAAAAACCAATAATTATGGAGCTTACAGGTATCTAAAAACATTAAAAAAATCATTTTTTTAGTATTTAATTCTTTTATTATTGAAATATATGTGTATCTTTGCAACCGCAATAGCAAATAGGCCTCGTGGCGCAACTGAATAGCGCATCTGATTACGGCTCAGAAGGTTATAGGTTTGAATCCTATCGAGGTCACAACAAGAGTTATCAAACTCACCCAAAACCCTGTAAACACTATGTTTTACAGGGTTTTTTAATTGTTTCTGAAGTAGATTTAAAAAGGTCAGCCACCATCAAATCATCCCATATCGCAATCCTGTATTCAGTTACATAGGCACCAAGACCATCACAGACTATGGAGACACAGGATACCATTGTTTCGACGATATAGAAGTAGAACCTATAGGAAAACACTTCGGAAGAGAATGCAATGTAATGTGAGAAATACTACTTTTACGCTACGATCTATTCATTATATCAAATAATAAATCAAGCTGACACAAGCTCATTATTTTTATGTACATCAAAAAACCCTACAAACATAATTATCTATAGGGTTTTTAATAGTCTTGAAAATTAATATCAATAGGTGTTGACTCAAATTCCATTTTGTTTATTTTTGAATTAGAACAAATTTATAACATTTACATTTGAATCGATAGTAAGTAAATACATAATACCACAAAATTAACTGTTAAAGTGGCTTCTAATACTGTTCTTAGTGAGAATAAGTAGATTTTTTTCATAATACAAAGGTTTTAAATGATTATACTATAAAAGTAGTTCTACCACAACATTTATTTGGTTTACAAGCGATTAGAAGCATTTTTATTGCGCTCAAATAACTTTTTAGTAAGACAAAATAATTTCATCGAAAGACATAAATTATTTTCAATAGTCGCTCAAAATTGATAAACAATGGGAAAACACAAAAAAGGGATTATTGCAATATGAAAATAGGTACCTATCAATATCTAAATAGTTGCTTTTGAAACACTCCCAGTTCGGTTTCTACTACTAAAAGGTATACTCCTGGTTGCAGTTCACTAATATCTATATTATTTAGTGTAATTCGTGTTCCGTTAAGTGCATATATTTCAATATTTTTAAGCTTGACATCATGAGCAAGCATAAGTTCAAGCACCTCAGTAGACGTATCAATATACGGTACGTAATCATAAGTTACCTTAGTTTGAATAGATGCTCCAAGAGTCGTATCCGTATGGATTGTAAACGATTGCCAGTTGATATTGGAAATATATGAACTTAATGCATCTGAAGGAACGGTGATAATCAAGTTTTCAGGTGGAATGCCCTGAAATACTGTTGCATCAATTGTTTGTGGAACAGGGTTTTTATTTACTATTGTCTGCAAGCTTACACAATCAATAAAAGCAAATGATTCTATGGTATCTAAAGTTTCTGGAAATTCAATACTAGTCAAGTTTTCATTATTTGAAAAAGCAGCAGTACCAATCGATGTAAATCCATTTGGGAAAGTCAAATTTGTCAGACTAGTACAATTCTCAAAAGCATTGGGACCTATTCTTATCAGAGATTCAGGTAAGTCTAAGTTTGTCAACTTTACACAAGAATAAAATGCTGAACTATCTATCGCTTGAAGAGATTTAGGTAAATTCAACTCTATCAAACTAATACATTCACTAAAGACTTTGGTTCCTATCACTTCTAATTTCCCTTCTTTATGAAAAACGACTCTAGAAATATACTTGTTCAAACCAAACGCATTGTTTCCAATAAAAACAACATTTTTTGGAATAATCAAATCTTCAATAACACATTCATAAAAGGCTTCTTCTCCAATACTTTGTAAACTAAAAGGTAAATCAACAAATATCAAGTTGGTACATTTATAAAAGGCCTTTTCACCTATACTAAGGATACCATCTGCCACTTCTAAATGTTCTAAATCTTTACAGTTTTTAAAGGCAGCTACACCAATCTCTGTTACTTGATACTCTGAAGCGTTATAATGTATTGAGGAAGGTATATATACTTCATCTTCATCACAACCACTAACAATGGATACCGTAGTTTCGCTAGTGATTTGATAAGTAATCGTATCAATGGTAAATTGAGACGCATAGAAACTTGTAGTGAGAAAAAATGTTAAGATGAGAATTGGAAATTCTCTTTGATTCATAATTTTCTAAATTTATTGCTAACACATGTTCACAATCAAATACATATTTTTTACACTAATCCTAAACCTAAAAATATTGTTTTTTTTCAACACACAAACATAAAAATCTAAAATAAAAATTGTTACAACAACTACTGGAAAAAGTATGCTATCGTGAAACAAAGGGAGAAATTACTAATCGATATTTAGTCAAAAAAAAACCACTTTAAAAAAAAGTGGTTATGATTACAAAAGATTAGTATGTATCAATTGGAACTCATATTCCAAACACCCATGGCACTCCTACTAATAGTACGGGTATTGATATTATCAGAGGTTGCTTCGGAAAAAGCCAAAAATGCCTCTGTCTGGTATATCTTTGCACTAAAATTCATAAAAGTTTCATAGTTTTTGAAAGTAGCAATTACATAATGACTTTCTCCGTTGGAGGCACCCGACATAATTTGCCCCAAACTCACAGCAACATTGTTTTCTGCCAACATTGGTTGAGTAGCTGTTACCATCTTTTTAAAAGCCATCGCTGTTTTCATAGGGTCCTTAGCTGTAAAAAACCAAAGCGTTTGGAAGCTATTGCCTATAGCAGGTTCAGAGCTT